>NZ_JARGEE010000010.1:0-51965 GCF_033794485.1 Streptomyces sp. MB09-02B | reverse complement strand
CCCCACCGGCAACCCCCCATGAGGAGAACCATGTTCGGGTTCAACCGCGCCAAGAAGTCGATGGTCGCCGCCGCTGCCACGGCCGCCGCTGCCGCCGGCGCACTGCTGACCGCGCCCGGCGCCGTCGCCGCTCCCCAGCCCATCGTGGGTGGCACCACCACCACCGCGAGCGCGTACCCGTACGTCATGCAGATCACGGACGCCTCGCAGAACCAGTTCTGCGGCGGCACCCTGGTCTCCCCGACGAAGGTGATCACCGCGGCCCACTGTGTCGAGGACAGATCGGCCTCCAGCACCCGCGCGGTCGGCGGCCGCACCTACCTCAACGGCACCAACGGTACGGTCAGCCGGGTCAGCCGCATCTGGATCCACCCGAACTACACGGCCGCCGAAGAGGGCAGCGACGTGGCGGTGCTGACCCTGTCGACGTCGATGCCGTACACCCCGATCTCGTACGTCTCCTCCTCCCAGACCGGTGTCTACGCGGCCGGCACGACCGCCCGCATCCTCGGCTGGGGCGACACGTCCGCAGGAGGCAGCGCCTCCAACCAGCTGCGCACCGCGACCGTGCCGATCGTCGCCAACTCGGTCTGCGGCAGCTCCAGTTCCTACGGCTCCGAGTTCATCGCGAGCGACATGGTGTGCGCCGGGAAAGCGACCGGCGGCGTGGACACCTGCCAGGGCGACAGCGGCGGTCCCCTGGTCATCGGGGGCGTCCTGGCAGGCATCACCTCCTGGGGTTACGGCTGCGCCGACGCGCAGTACCCCGGTATCTACACCCGGCTGACCACCTTCTCCAGCGCGGTGTCCGCGCAGGTCAACTCGTAACGCAGGACACGGGAAGAAGAGACGGGGAGAAGTCGGCCCACGGACTCCTGAGGCACATCCTCAGGTGATACCAGGGGGCGCCGCGAACCTGCCACGAGCGGTTCGGGGCGCCCCCTCTCCATTGCGCGACGGTGCCGAGGGTGGGTCAGCGGCCGGCGGCTGCCACGGTGCCGAAGCGGATGTCGTACGAGCCGGCGCCGTGCAGCGTTTCGAGCAGGCGGTCGGCCTCCTCCACCAGTTCCGTCCGCTGCCGCCCGGTGAGCTGTCCGAAGGGTTCGAGGGTCACGACGTCGGCGTCGAGCTTCCAGATGCCGGCCAGGAATCCGTCGACGAGGAAGGTGCGGTAGGCCTGGTTCCCCTGCCAGGAACGGCCCTTGAGGTCGGGCGGGACCACCCGGGAACGGTCGGCGTGGGAGAGGAGCAGATTGTCGAACTCGGGGAGCAGCCGGGGCGGCACCGGAGTCTCCGGGTCAGGGCGGGGCGCGTCCGGGAGGTCGAAGAGCTCCGTGCCACGGTCGTCCCGGAAGGTGACCAGCTCCGGGCGCAACCGCTCGAACGCCTCACGCAACCGGGTCAGTCCGGCCCAGGCCTGCATGTCCTTCACGGAAGCGGGCCCGAAGGCGGCGAGATAACGCCGGACCACGGCCTCGGGTGCCGGGGCCTCCTCGGCGGGCCGCCCGAGCCAGTGCTCGGCGGTGGTCAGCGCGACCTGCCCGCTCCTGCCCCACAGGCCGCGCGGGGTGACCTGGACGAGCGGCAGCCGACAGCGCGCGGCGAGACCGAGGGCGAACGGGTCGGCGTCGGGCCACTCCACGACCAGGGCCTCACGCAGCTGCTTCAGCGTGCGGGGCTCGGCCTCGACGAGTTCGCGGGCGATGGCCTCCAGCCGGTCGAGGTCGACGCCGACCAGGCCCTTGCGGAACAGGTTCAGCTCCCGTTCCCGGGCCGGCTGCACCAACGGCCGCAGGGTGAGGCAGTCCTCGGCGGTGTGCGTGTGGATCGTGGACCGCATGCTGACGATGCGGACGACTTCCCGATCGGCCATCAGCCCCGACAACTGCTCCGGCGCGAACCCGTCCAGGCGGGCCGCCAGCGCGTAGTAGGGCGGCTGGACGTTCTGCGCCTGGAGGCCGAGAAGGTGCTCGACGGCGTCGTCGGCTGACAACTGCGTCCGGTCCAGGAGGAGTTGACGGGCCAGGGTCGCTCGGTTGAGAGCGCGGGTGCCGAGCCGGGGAGCGGCGGTCTGGTGCGCCTTGTTCGTCATGCTGTGCACGCTAGCGGGCGTTGCGGACACCGTCTGTCCTCAACGTCGAACGTCGAGGGCACACGGTTTCGCTCCCTCTCGCCGCGCCCTCACCGACTCCCCCGGCGCGACGACCGCCGCTGGAACCCCGCCCGAAGCAGCCCCAACCGGCCGCCCCCCGCCGGAACTTGCCGCACCTGACCCAGCCTTGCCGAACTGCACAGAACGCCGCCGAACCCTGACCGTGTCGTCCGTCCGTATGGGGCGCGCATCCGGCTCATCCGGCCCGCAACCAGCTCACCCGGCCGGCAACCAGCTCGCACCCGACCCGCAACCAGCTCGCATCCTGTCCGCCTCCGGTCCGTATCCTGATCGGTGACCCCGCAGTCGTACGATTCCGCGCACCTCGGGAGGCATCCGCGATGGCCGATCGACGCGCCCGCCCGGCCCCGAAGAGCACCGGCCCCGCTTCCAGGGGCGGCCGGAAGTCCGTCTGGCGCCGCGCACTGCCCCCTCCCCCGGCACCACCCGGCGGGCCGACGACACCGAGCCCGGACCCGGCGCCACCGGCCTCGGCCGAGCGGGCGGCCAGCGTGGTGGAGGCGGCCGTCTACCAGGACGGTGTACGCGCCTCCTCACCGGCCACGCTCGCGGACACGTTCCGTGAACTCCGCCAGGCCCCGGCCGGCATGGCGTGGATCGGGCTCGCCCGGCCGACCGAGGCTGAACTGCTCTCCCTGGCCGCCGAGTTCGACCTGCACCCGTTGGCGGTCGAGGACGCGATGGAGGCGCATCAACGCCCCAAGCTGGAGCGCTACGGCGAGACCCTCTTCGTCGTCCTGCGTGCCGCGCGCTACCTCGACGCGCAGGAGGAGGTGGACTTCGGCGAGCTGCACGTCTTCGTGGGGCCGGACTTCGTGATCACGGTCAGGCACGGGGCGGCACCGGACCTGTCGGCCGTGCGCCGCCGGATGGAGGAGAGCCCGGAACTGCTGAAGCTGGGCCCGGAGGCCGTCCTCTACGCCATCCTCGACGCGGTGGTGGACGGGTACGCACCGGTCGTCGCGGGTGTGCAGAACGACATCGACGAGATCGAGACGGAGGTCTTCCGCGGCGACCCGAAGGCCTCCCGCCGCATCTACGAACTCTCGCGCGAGATGGTGGAGTTCCAGCGCGCCACACGCCCCCTCGTCGGCATGCTCCACGGCCTCATGGCCGGTTTCACCAAGTACGAGACGGACGAGGAACTCCAGCGCTACCTCCGTGACGTCGCCGACCACGTCACCCACACGAGCGAGCGCGTGGACGGCTTCCGACAGGCCCTCACCGAGATCCTCACGGTCAACGCCACCCTGGTCACCCAGCAACAGAACGCGGAGATGCGCGCCTTGGCGGAGGCGGGCTTCGAACAGAACGAAGAGATCAAGAAGATCTCGTCGTGGGCGGCGATTCTGTTTGCTCCCACGCTGGTCGGAACTATCTACGGCATGAACTTCGAGAACATGCCTGAGTTGGGCTGGAGCTTCGGATACCCCTTCGCGATCGGCCTCATGGGGGTTGTTTGTGCCAGTTTGTATGTGATTTTCAAGCGGCGGGACTGGCTCTGAGCCCTCTTGCCGAGCTCAGTTCTTGTGCGGCCTCTGCTCTCGCACCGGTCACGGATCGGGGCGAAATCAACTCTGGGGAGAATCCGGGGAGAATCTGCCGCCGACAAGGGCCCTGCGTCGGCGACTTCGCCCCTGCCCCGTTCCCCGCCAAGCCTGTCGCCGAGCGCCGTTGCCCCACCCGCAACGGACACAGACAGTGGCATTGACTCCTTGGTTGAAGCCACAAGCCCCCCAGCATGCCGAGGTTCGCAGCGAACCTGTCCATGATGTACACCGAGCACGATTTCCTCGACCGCTTCGCCGCGGCCTCGGCTGACGGCTTCGAGGCCGTGGAGTACCTCTTCCCTACCGGTCGAGCGGGCCAAGCATCGTGACACCTACCTGACCAACCTGGCCTGGGCCACGGAGCGGGCCGCCACGGCCGGCGTCGACATCCTGATCGAGCCGATCAACGGCCGCGACATGCCCGGGTACTTCCTGAACACCCAGGCCGAGGCCCACGCCGTGGTGCTGGGGGTGGGAGCCTCGCATCGCAAAGTGCAGCTCGACCTCTACCACTGCCAGATCGTCGAGGGTGACCTCACCGCGACCCTGCGCCGCGACCTGCCGACCGGCCGGGTCGGTCATCTGCAGATCGCGGGCGTGCCCGACCGGGGTGAGCCCGACCAGGGTGAGCTCAACGTCCGGCACCTGTTCGACGTGGTCGACGAGCTGGGCTTCGACGGGTGGATCGGCTGCGAGTACCGACCCCGCGCCGGCACGATCGAAGGTCTCCGCTGGCTCCACGACTACCGGAGCCGACGAGGGCAAAACGCGTGAAGACGCGGTTCGTCTGCCTGGTGCACCGAGGGACGGGCTGATGCGCGCAGACCCGTCCATGCCGCTGGATGCGCCCGCGGCGACCGATCCGCTCCTGGCCATGAATGCCCCTCCGGCCTCCCGCCTGACACAACGTCCGAACCTCGTGCCCACGACGGACAGATCACACGTGGGCTCCGTGCGCGGCGTCAGAAATACTCGATGGGCCGGGGCAGTCGTACGCTCCACACCGCTGGTGCAGGCCGCCGCCCAGCAGGTCGCCTTCGATGCCGATCGTCCGGCACTTCATGTCGGAGTCAAAACCCGTGGCGGCAGCCGTCAGGCCCTGCTCCGAGACGTGCGATGAGTCTGATCGAACTCGGCCCGGTGACGCCTGGTACGTCCGCTCCCGATTTCCGTCGTTGTCACATCCAGTAGAGGAAAAGAAATGTCACTCCTGAAGACCATCGATCCCAACCCCCCTTTCGCACCCCAGGAGTCCGGCCCGCTGCCGGAACGCCTGATCTCCGGTGACCCGACCTACAAGACCTGGGCCCAGGACGCCGCCCGCGGGGAAACGATCAAAACGGGCGTCTGGGAAGCCACGCCCGGCGAGACGCACTCGATCAAGGGCGAGCTCTTCGAGTTCTGCCACATCCTCTCCGGCGTCATCGAACTCACGCCGGAAGGCGGCGAGCCGGTGATCTACAAGGCAGGCGACAGCTTTGTCATGAAGCCGGGCTACGTCGGTGTCTGGAAGACCATCGAAACCGTGCGCAAGATCTACCTGACCGTTTCATAGGCCCGGCTCAGCGAAGCGGTACGGGGCGATGGGACCGGGCGGCTGCCGCCCGGTCCCATCCATGCTGCTCGGCCTCCGGGTCCAGCAAGGTGCGGCAAGTCGGAGAGAGAAAAGGCGAGTGGCACGCGCCGCGACCGGTAGGAGTCACCGGTCGGGGCGCATGCTACTCGCCTTCAGGGTGGGGGCGTGTCATCGACCACGTAGCCGAGCCGCTTGTCCACCACGTTGCGCAGCGGCCGGCCCTCGAGGTGCCGGGCGAAGTTGTCGAGGAACACCTCGATAAGCGCCTCCCGCTCGCGGGTGGTCTCGCCCGCCGTGTGCGGGGAGACGATCACGCCGGGCATGTCCCACAGTGGTGATCCGGCAGGCAGCGGTTCTTGAGCGAACACGTCCAGGGCCGCTCCGGCGAGCCGTCCGGCGGCGAGGTGGTCGACCAGCGCCTCCTCGTCGACGAGTCCGCCCCGGCCTACGTTGATCAGCCGCGCCCCCGGCTTCATGGCGGCGAGCACGGGGGCGTCGACCATGCCCCGGGTGCCCTGGGTGAGGGGGGCGGCCAGGACGACGTAGTCCGCTTCCGTCAGGGCGGAGCGCAGGGTCGTCGCACCGTGAACAGTGCCGAAGTCGGGATCGTCCGAGCGGGACTTGCGGCCCGCACCGCTCACCCGCATCCCGACGGCGCGCAGCAGCCGGGCGGTGGCCCGGCCGATCGGCCCCGTCCCCCAGACCAGCGCGGTGCGTCCGGTGATGCCGTCACTGGGGCGCGGACGCCACTCGCGGCGCCGCTGGTGCTCCCACGTGCCGGGGAAGTCCTTGGCGAGGGCGAGGATCAGGCCCAGGACGTACTCGGCGGTCGGCTGCTCGTAGACCCCGCGGGCGTTGGTCAGGACCACCTGCGGATCGTCCACCAGGGCGGGGAACAGCAAGGAGTCCACGCCTGCGGAGGACGCGTGGACCCAGCGGGGCGCCTTCTGCGGATCATCGGGCCACGCCTCCCGGATGGCCGGGGTGATGGTCACCCAGGCCAGGAGGACGTCGGCGCCGGGGAGGAGGTAGGGCAGTTCCTCCTCCGTGGCGTAGACGGTGTCGGCAAGGCCCTCGATGCGTGCGGTGGCGGGGGGCCGGTTGCCGCGGTAGAGGACGACGAGTCGCTCGCGCATGTCAGGCTCCGACGGGGACGGCCATGTACTTGTACTCCAGGAACTCGTCGATGCCGACGAGTCCGCCTTCGCGGCCAAGGCCGGACTGCTTGACGCCGCCGAAAGGCGCGGCGGGGTTGGAGACCAGTCCTGTGTTGATGCCGATCATGCCGCTTTCGAGACGTTCGGCGACCCGCAGGGCACGGTCGAGGTTCTGGGTGAACAGGTAGGCGGCCAGACCGAATTCGGTGTCGTTGGCGGCGGCGACGACCTCGTCCTCGGTCTCGAAGGTGCGGATCGCGGCGACGGGGCCGAAGACCTCGGAGTCGATGATGGCGGCGTCGGGGGCGATGCCGGTGAGGACGGTGGGCGGGTAGAAGCAGCCCGGCCCTTCGGGGAGTTCACCGCCGGTCAGGACGGTGGCACCGCGCTTGACTGCGTCCTGCACCAGGTCGTGGGCTTTGCTGCGGCCGGCGGCATCGATGAGGGGGCCGACGTCGGTGCCGGGTTCGGTGCCGGGCCCGACGGTGAGGGCGGCCATACGGGCGGTGAGGCGCTGGGCGAACTCGTCGGCGACGGAGGTGTGGACGAAGATGCGGTTGGCCGCACAGCAGGACTCGCCCATGTTGCGCATCTTGGCGACCATGGTGCCCTCGACGGCGGTGTCGAGGTCGGCGTCCTCGAAGACGATGAGCGGTGCGTTGCCGCCCAGTTCCATGGAGGTGCGGATGACGGTGTCG
Source organism: Streptomyces sp. MB09-02B (assembly GCF_033794485.1). Taxonomy (NCBI): domain Bacteria; kingdom Bacillati; phylum Actinomycetota; class Actinomycetes; order Kitasatosporales; family Streptomycetaceae; genus Streptomyces; species Streptomyces sp. MB09-02B. The sequence continues at coordinate 44,811 of NZ_JARGEE010000010.1, read as the reverse complement.
GCACACTGGGCCAGCAGGATCCGCCCGACCTGGGTGGAGCCGGTGAAGGAGAGCTTGCGGATCTTCCCGCCGCGAAGGAGGGGTTCGACGACGCCGGCCGCGTCGGAGGTGGTGACGATGTTCAGCACACCCGCCGGCAGGCCCGCTTCGGTGAGGATCTCCGCCAGTGCGAGGGTGGTCAGGGGGGTCTGGGGGGCGGGTTTGAGGACGATGGTGCAGCCGGCGGCGACGGCCGGGCCGATCTTGCGGGTGCCCATCGCCAGGGGGAAGTTCCAGGGGGTGATCAGCAGGCAGGGGCCGACGGGCTGACGGGCGACCAGCAGTCGGTTCCTGCCGTCGGGGGCGGTCATCATGCCGCCGTCGATGCGCACGGCTTCCTCGGAGAACCAGCGGAAGAACTCCGCTCCGTAGGCGACCTCGGCACGCGCCTCGGCCAGGGGCTTGCCCATCTCCAGCGTCATCAGCAGCGCGAGGTCCTCGGTGCGCGCGATGATGATGTCGTAGGCGCGGCGCAGGATCTCACTGCGCACGCGCGGCGGGGTGGCGGCCCAGGCGGCCTGCGCGGCGACCGCCGCCTCGAGGGCACGCCGGCCGTCGGCGGGTGAGGCGTCGGCGACCTGGCACAGTTCCTCGCCGGTGGCGGGGTTGTCGACGGACAGGGTCCGGCCGGACTCCGCGTCCTGCCAATCGCCGCCGATGAACAGCTGCTTGGGAACATCACGGACGACAGTCATGGTGAGTATCTCCTTGTAGGTGTAGTGGGACTGCCGACCGGTCAGCGGATGCGGTCGAGCGTCTTGTAGTAGGCGCCCGCGAAGGGCAGGAACCAGGCAGTGCCGTTGTAGAGGGGGATGCGGGGCGGGGCGATGTCGCGGACGGGGCTGACCTCGGGGTGGCCGTCCATCACCTCGGCCATGACCTGCCCCATGTGGGTGGCCATCTGCACGCCGTGCCCGGCGTATCCCAGGGAGTAGTAGACGCCGTCCTCGGTCTGCCCGGCGTGCACGATGCGGTCCATGGCGAAGCCGACGGAGCCGCCCCACACGTACTCGATCCTGGTGCGGGAGAGCTGCGGGAAGATCTCGCACATCTCACGGAACAGAACGGCCCCGCTCTTCTTGTCCGAGGTGGGGTCGGACGGGGCGAAACGGGCGCGGCCTCCGAACAGCAGCCGGTTGTCCGGGGTGAGCCGGAAGTAGTGGCAGACCTTGTTGGAGTCGACGATGAGGCGGGCCTTGGGGATGATGTCCCGGGCCAGCTCCTCGCCGAGCGGCTCGGTGACGATGATGAAGCTGCCCACGCAGACCTGCTGCCGGCGCAGCCAGGGGAAGTTCTTGTCGGTGTAGGCGTCGGTGGCCATCATGACCTGCCCGGCGCGGATGACACCGCGCTCGGTGCTGACCTCGAACCGGCCGGCGGCGGTACGCCGCACGCCGATGGCCGCGTTGCGCTCGTGGATCTCGACACCGGTGCGCTCGCACGCCTCGGCCATACCGCGCACGAAGCGGCCGACGTGCAGGGCCGCGCTGAACGGGTCGAGCAGGCCGCCGTGGTAGGCGTCGGATCCGATCTCGGAACGCAGCTCGGCCTTGCCGATCAGAGTGGTCTCGTGTCCGAAGTGCTTGGCCAGGTCACGTTGTTGGGCCTTCTTGCTCTCGAAGTGGGCGGGACGGGACGCGACACCCAGGCGTCCTACGCGGCGGAACTGGCAGTCGATGGACTCCTCGTTCACGATCCGCTCGACGGTGTCCACGGCCTCGCCGTAGGAGTTGTAGATCTCGCGGGCCCGTTCGAGTCCGTACCGGCGGATGGCCTGGCTCACGCCGATGGTGAAGCCCAGGTTCGCCATGCCGCCGTTGCGGGCGGAGGCACCGGAGCCGATCTGGCCCTTCTCGACGAGGGTGACGCGGGCGCCCTTGCGGGCGGAGTGCAGGGCGGTGGACAGACCCGTCAGGCCGGCGCCGACGACCACCACGTCGGTGTCCTCGGTCAGCGGCTTGCCGGATCGGTCGGGAAACGCCCCGGCGGTTTCTATCCAGTAGGGAATCGTCTTCATGTCGGGTCCTTAGCGGGGAGTTTCGAAGGAGGCGCGGCCGGGCAGCACCAGGTGCCCGGCCGACGGCGATGTCAGGTGCGAGGGCGGGGACGCCAGGGCGATGAGGACCGCGCTGACGGCTGTGACGGTCGGGGCCACGTCGAGACGGCGGGCGTTGGAGACCAGGGACCGGCAGGGCGCGGGTGTCACGTTCACCGCAGTCGGTCAGCTGCTCCTCCAACCTCGCTGCCGGAGCCGCTGCCACCTGTCGGTGCCACTGCCTACAGCACTCTTTCGAGGAAGGCCTGGGTTCGTTTCTCACAGGGGTTGCCCAGGACTTCGCGGGCATCGCCGCGTTCGACGGCGATGCCTTCGTCCATGAAGAGCACTTCGTCGGCGACTTCGCGGGCGAAGCCCATCTCGTGGGTGACGAGCAGCATGGTCATTCCGTTGCCGGCGAGGTCGCGCATGACGGCGAGTACTTCACCCACGCGCTCGGGGTCCAACGCGCTGGTGGGTTCGTCGAACAGCATGATGGTGGGTTCCATCGCCAGCGCGCGGGCGATGGCCACGCGCTGCTGCTGGCCGCCGGAAAGCTGGGCGGGGTACTTGTGGCCGCAGCCCTCGAGGCCGACCTTGGCCAGCAGCTCTTGTGCCTGCTCCCGGCAGGCGGCGCGGTTTTTCTTCTGCACCAACACCGGTCCGGACATGACATTGCTTTCGGCGGTCATGTTGGGGAACAGGTTGAACTGCTGGAACACCATGCCGATGCGGGCGCGTTGCTCGGCCAGCCGTTTCGGGCGGACGGCGTGGTAGGCGTCGTCCTTCTCGACGTAGCCGAAGTCCTCTCCGTTGACCTTCAGGACTCCGCGGTCGACGGGCTCCAGACCGTTGATGCACCGCAGCAGGGTGGATTTGCCGGATCCGCTGGGCCCGATGATGCAGGAGATCTCCCCGGCCGCGACGGTCAGGTCGATGTCACGCAGAACCTGGTGACGTCCGAAGCTCTTGCACAGCTTGCGTGCGACGATCGTTCCGTCGGCGTTCACAGCAGGGACTCCCTCGTGGTGGGAACGGGCCGGTCCGCCCCCGGCCCGGCCGGCGTGGCGGCCGGGGTCAGCCGCGTCCTGGTCGAGCGGGAGAAACGGCGCTCGATCATGGACTGCGGCACGCTCAGCACCAGCGTCATGATCAGGTACCAGAGGCTGGCCACGATCAGCAGCGGAATCGTCTGGTAGTTGCGGGCGTAGATCGACTGTGCGCTGTTCAGCAGGTCGGCGACGCCGAGCACACTCACCAGCGAGGTCTCCTTGAGCATGCCGATCACCTGGTTGCCGGTGGCCGGGATGACCGCCGGCATGGTCTGCGGGATGATCACACGCCGGAGCCTGGTGAACCCCGACATGCCCAAGGACTCCGCCGCCTCGTGCTGTCCCCGGGGAACCGAGGCGAACCCGCCGCGGATGATCTCCGACATGTACGCGGCCTGGTTCAGCGTCAGCCCCACCACGGCCGCGGTCATCGGCGTCATGATCGCGTTCACGTTCACCGGCGTGGAGATGTCGGTGAACGGGATACCGACGGAGATGTTCGGGTACAGCGCCGCGATGTTGAACCAGAAGATCAGCTGCACCAGCACGGGGGTGCCGCGGAAGAAGGCGATGTAGAGCTGGGCCAGCCCGGAGACGGGCCGCAGGTGCGACATCCGCATCACCGCCAGCACCAGCCCCAGCAGCGTGCCCAGAGCCATGCTCGCCACGGTCAGGAGGAGCGTGATCAGCAGGCCGTTGAGGATGGTCTCGGTGGTGAAGTAGCTGAACACCACCGGCCAGCGATAGTTCTCGTTCGTCACCACGGTCCACACCAGACCGGCGACGATCGCGATCGCGACGGCCCAGGCGACGTAGTCGCGCGGACGTTTCGGCGTGATCCGCTTCTTTTCTTCGGCCAGTAGTTGTGACACCGGTCGGCTCCTGGTCTTCATACCGATCAGATCCGTGGACATGTCAGTCCTGCGGGACGGCCATGGCCGCGGTCTTGATCCCGAGGTCCTTGAGACCCCAGCGGCCCAGCGCCTCGGTGTACTTGGGGTCGTCGACGATCGACTGGATGGCAGCCTGCACCGCGGGGGTCAGCGCAGAGTCCTTCTTCAGCGCGACGGCCACGGGCTTGGTGGCCACCAGGGGCTTGAGGACGTCGAACGTCTTGGGCTGCTGCCGGGCCGCCCACTCGAGCGAGACGAAGTCGTACATCACCGCGTCGATCCGCTTGGAGACCAGCTGGGTCAGAGCGTCGTTCACGCTGGGCAGGGTCACCGCGTCGATGGCCGGCTTGCCCTTGCTCGTACAGTCCTGCTTGGACAGCTGGGGCAGCCACTGCAGCTCCGCGGTGCTGCCGGAGGTGACGGCGACACGGTGCCCGCACAGCGTGTGGGTGCCCAGCTTCTGCGGGTTGCCGTAAGGGACGGACACTCCGGTCCCGGAGTTGACGTAGTTGACCATGTCGAGCACCTTCAGCCGGTCGCTGGTGGCACCCATGGTGGAGGCGGTGAAGTCGTACCGGTTGGCCTGCAGACCGGTGATGATGGTGTCGAACTTGACGTTGTTGATCTGCAGCTTCAGACCGAGCTTGGCGGCGATCAGCCGGGACATGTCCGGGTTGAAGCCGATCGGGGTCTTGTTGTCCGACGCCATGAACGTGGTGGGCGGATAGGCCAGGTCCATGGCCACCGAGAGCGTGCCCTTGGCCTTCACCGCCGCGGGCAGCAGCTTCACCGCCTTCGCGTCCGGCGTCACGCCCACCGAGATGTCGTCGGTGTGCTCGGCCGACGCGCCGGATCCCCCGCCCTGCGTCGTGCCCTTCGCCCCCGCGTTCTGTGCCGTGCCGCTCGCCCCGCACGCGGCGAGCGCGAGGGCCAGGGCGGTGGTGACGATCGGGATGCTCAGGTGCCTGTTGACCTGCATCGCGGCGGCCGCGGCGCCTGCGGTGCGGAATACGTTTCTGCGGCCTGTCCGGTTGGTTTCCATGGCGGTGCCTCCTGGGGATACGGGGATACGGGGAATCCGTGCTGCGGGGACGACGTGCGGATCGGACGGGAGGGGCGGCTGAGCGGGTGCGCGTCGCGCGTCAGATGCCCAGCATCTGGTTGAGCTCGTCCAGGGACTTGACGGTCACGTAGTCGTAGCCATGGGTGACCGGGTCGCAGCCGCGGTCCAGCAGGACGAGGTTGCGGAAGCCCATGTCGTGCATCGGCATCAGGTCGTAGCGGGTGTGCGAGGAGACGTGCACGAAGTCCTCGGGGGACGCGTCGAGCTGGTCGAGCATGTACTCGAACGCGGCGTAGCGGGGCTTGTAGTAGCCGGCCTGCTCCGCGGTGAAGACCGCGTGGAAGTCCGCACCGAGCCGGGGCACGCTCTCCGCGAGGAAGGAGTCGTCGGCGTTGGAGAGGATCACCAGCTTGTAGTTCTCGCCCATCTTCTTCAGGGGTTCCTGCACGTCGGCGTGCGGGCCCCAGCTGCGCACGCCGTCGGCGAGCCGCTTGCCCGCGTCCGGGGCCGCCTTGATCCCCCACTTGCGGCAGACCCGCTCGAAGGCGGCCTGCAGCGTCTGCTCATAGGGGTTGTACTTGTCGAGGACCGCGTCGTAGCGGTAGCCGCGGAACTCCTTGACGAACTGGTCCCAGTGCTCGGCCGGGATCTGGTCGCCGACGAGCTCACGCGTGATGGGGGTCATCGGCCACTCGATCAACGTGCCGTAGCAGTCGAACGAGACGTACTTCGGGCGGAACTGGAACGAGGGAATGGGCATGGAAGTGCTCCACTTTCTTGTGTCGGGGAACTGGTCAGGGCCGGCGCGACCCTTTTTAGGCATGCTCACGACAGATGACTCGCGACAGAGACGTGAGTGGGGGTGATGGCGTCGACAACCGCCGGAGATCAGGCGGCGCCGACTCCTGCCGGAGCAAGGAAGTCGACAGGGTGCTGCGTGGTGCCGTCGAGCGCCAGGTCGGCGGCGATCTCTCCCATCGCGGGCGAGAACTTGAAACCGCTGCCGGAGAACCCGGCCATGACGATGATGTCGTCCTCGCCGGGGAGATGACCGACGAGCGGGTTTCCGGACTCCGTGTAGCCCTCCATGTAGGCCGACATCCTGATGGGGTCGGGGTTCAGGTCGGGCATGAGTTCACCGATGAGCTCGCGGAAGACACCGAGTTCTTCGGGGCGGACGGTACGGTCGAGCCGTTCGGGCTCGGGCACCGGCGCATGGTATTTGAGGGAGAGACCGAGCTTGACGGAGATGCCGTCGGGCGACGGGATTCCGAAGCAGTCGTGGGGTGCGGCGCGCACGAAGGAGGGGGCGCCGCCCGCGAACCAGTCGTGGCGGGTGGGCAGGTGCCAGGAGCAGACCACCCGGCGGACGTCGACGGTCCGGGGGAGGTCCGGGAGCAGGGTGTTGATCCAGGGGCCCACGGTCACCACGGCGGCGTCCACGTGGTCCGTGCCCTGGTCGGTGACGACCCGCACCCCGCCGCCCGCCGCGGGGACGACCTCGCGCACTGTGGTGTAGCGGTGCAGCCGGGCGCCCAGTTGCTCGGCACGGGCGGCGGCGGCTTGGATCGATGCCTCCGGCCTGATGACGGCGCCCAACCGGTCGAGGAGAGCGGTGTGTCCGTCCGGGAGCCGGTGCTGCGGGTGGCGGCGGGCCAGTTCCTCCCGGTCCAGGACCTCGTGATCCAGCCCGTGCGCGGCGCTGGTGGACAGGAGGAGGCGCATGGACGGTGAGGCGGTCTCTCCCATCACGAGGCTGCCGCTGCGGCGTCGCAGCGGCAGGCCCGTCTCCGCCTGGAGCTGCTCCCACATCCGGTCCGCCAGCCGCAGCAGCGGAATGTAGCCCGGCTCGCCGAGGTGGGCGGCTCGGTAGATACGGCTCTCGCCCCCGGCCGCGCCGCGGTCGTGACCCGGTGCGTAGCGGTCGTAGCCGATGACCTCGGCTCCGCGGGCGGCCAGTCGCCACATGGCCTGGCTGCCCATGCTGCCGGCACCGATCACGGCGACGCGCTTCGGGACACGCATGAGGTCGCTCCTCTCGATGGTGTGGTGGGTGGCAGTCGGGCCCCAGCGCTGTCCGGACACCGTGCGGACCTTTGCGGTTCGCGTCCTGCTGGGGATGGCGTTCACTCTCCGCCCGGGGGAAGCTGCGGGGCAACCCACACTGTGTTCCGCCTCGCGGCCTTCTTGAGACGGTCTGTCACTGCGGACGACCGGGCGGCGCCAAAGCCGGCCCCCCTCTTGTCACGATGAGTGGCCGATGCGAAGGTGAGCCCCATTCCCCTCGGATGAAAGCACCACCTATGCCACCCAGACGTCACACAACCGGCCACTTCCCCACACTCCGGGAGATACTGCGCCTGCCCGTGTTCGCCGAAGGGATGCCTCGCGTGCTGGCAGGCGAGTCACGGCTGGACAGCCCGGTGCGCTGGGTGCATGTCACCGAGCTGCTCAACCCCGCCGATTTCCTGGAGGGCGGCGAGCTGGTACTGACGACCGGCAAGCCGCATCCCGAGAACGCCTCCGAGCTGCGCGGTTACGTCGACCAGCTCGCGGATGTCGGCGCGGCCGGCCTGATCGTGGAGCTCGGTTACCGGTACCAGAAGGTGCCCCAGGAGCTGGTGGCGGCGTGCCGTGCCCGTGATGTGCCGCTCGTCGAGCTGGCCCGCGGCGTCCGGTTCATCGACGTCACACACACGGTGCACGCGCTCATCCTCGACGCCCAGGGAGCCCTGCTGCGCCGCGGGCGGGACATCCAGGACATCTTCACGGCCCTGACGCTGCGGGGCGCGGACCCCGAGGAACTGGTGCACACCACCGCGGAGCTCACCGGAGCCCCCGTGGTGCTGGAGGATCTCACCCACCGGATCCTGATGTGCGAGCTGCTCGGCCGGCCGTACGAGCCGGTGGTGTCGGCCTGGTCGCGGCGATCACGGGCCGCCCCGACGCCGGAGAGGATCACGCCGAGCGGCCCGGAGGGGTGGCTGATCGCGCCGGTGCAGGACCACCACGGCCCGTGGGGGCGGCTGGTCCTGCTGGGGGACCGGCTGAGCGCCGAGCCCGACCCGGAACACGTCCTGGTGCTGGAGCGTGCGGCGATCGCGCTGACCATGGCGCGTCTGGCGGGGCAGGCCTGGTGGGAGCGCCGGGCCCACCGCTCCGTACTGCGAGACCTGTACGAACGGCGTTTCCGCTCCCCCGCGGACGCCCGCGCCCGCGCCGAGGCACTGGGACTGCCCACCCTCGGACACCGCCTGTTCGCCGTGGTCATCCTCCACCCGTACACCGGCACCGAGGGGGAGCACCTCGATGAACGGATCGCGAAGGCGCTGACGCACACCGGTGTCCGCGCCCTGGTCGGCGAGACGGCCCCGGGCCGCATCGGTGTCCTCATGGCTCTGGCACAGGCGAGCGCCTGGCAGCCGGTCGCCGAGCGGATCGGCCGCCTGGCCCGGGAAGAGCTCGGGCCGCGGGCAGTCGTCGCCGTCGGCCCCGGGGTGACCGACCTCGGCGGGATCGCCCGGTCGTGGCAGGAGGCGGAGCAGACGGCCGAGGCCATCACACCGTCCTCCCCCGAGCGATGGTTCTACGTCCCCGCCGACGTCCGGCTGCCGGAGTTGCTGGGCGTCCTTCGTGAGGACACCCGTCTTCAGCGGTACGCCGAACGGCAGCTGACCCGCCTCATCGAGCACGACGACCGCAACAGCGGCGATCTGCTCCCGGCACTGCGCGCCTATCTGGCGGCGGCCGGGAACAAGTCGGTCGCGGCGAAACGCGCCGGCATGTCCCGGCAGGCGTACTACCAGCGCCTGCACACCATCGAGCGGCTCCTCGGCTGCGACCTGGAGTCAGGTCTGGAACGCACGTCCCTGCACGTCGCGGTGCTGGTTCTGGACGCGGGAGAAGCAGCGGCAGAGGGCGCGCGGGAATGACTGGTGGGCGGCGTCGTCCCTGCCGCCCACCGCGGAAGAACACGGCTCAGAGGAGCTCGATCAGCCTGTCGGTGAACTCGGCGGTGGTCGCGGTTCCGCCCAGGTCACGCGTGCGGGTATCGGTCTTGGCCAGCACCGACGCGATCGCGTCCGTGATGTCTCTGGCCGCGGCTCGATGGCCGAGGTGGTCGAGCATCATGGCCGCGGACCAGATCGCGCCCAACGGGTTGGCGATGCCCTGGCCCGCGATGTCGGGCGCTGAGCCGTGTACCGGCTCGAACATCGAGGGGAAGTCGCCCTCGGGGTTGAGGTTGGCCGCCGGGGCGATCCCGATGGACCCGGCGACCGCGGCCGCGAGGTCGCTGAGAATGTCGCCGAAGAGGTTGGAGGCGACGACGACGTCGAAGCGGGCGGGGTCGAGGACGAACTTGGCCGCCAGCGCGTCGATGTGCTCCTGGTCCCAGGTGACGCCGGGGTGGTCGGCGGCCCGCTCGGCGATCAGCTCGTCCCAGAACGGCATGGTGTGAATGATGCCGTTGGACTTGGTGGCGGAGGTGAGCTTCCCTCGGCGGCGGGCGGCGAGCGAGAACGCGTAGTCGGCGACACGGGTGACCCCGGCCCGGGTGAACACCGCTTCCTGGACGGCCAGCTCCTCGGGCGTGCCCTGGTTCAGCCGTCCGCCGATCTCGCTGTACTCGCCCTCGGCGTTCTCCCGCACGATGACGAGATCGACCTCGCCCGGCTGTGCGCCGCGCACCGGACTGTCGATGCCCGCGAAGACGCGGACGGGCCGGAGGTTGACGTACTGGCGGAAGCTGCGCCGTATCGGGATCAGCAACCCCCACAGCGAGACATGGTCCGGCACTCCCGGGTAGCCGACGGCGCCCAGCAGGATCGCGTCCTTGTCGCGCAGCTGGTCGATCCCGTCGGCGGGCATCATCGCGCCCTCCCGCAGGTACCGCTCGCACGACCAGTCGTACGACGTGTAGGACAGGCTGAAGCCGTGGCGGCGGCCGAGAACATCGAGCACCTGCTGTGCTGGGGGCAGTACCTCGGCGCCGATGCCGTCGCCGGGGATCAGGGCAATGCGGTGGTTGGTCGTCATGCCGTCGATTGCAGCAAGGCGGTCCGCGGGACGTCCAAGACGCAAAGCGGATCTCCCTTATAGGCGGCGCCTATCAGCTGCCGGCGGCCGAGAGGGCGGCCGTGACGAACGCGGCAGCCGCCGGCGACAGGCTGCCGCGGCGGCTGACGAGAGCGATGTCCAAGGTGCTCTCCGGCTCGATGTCCAGGACGCGGGCGCCCAGCTGCCGGGCGAGGTCCCGCCAGGAATCCATGACCACCGCGAGCCCGACCCCGGCCAGTACCAGGGGCATGAGCGACACCCGGTGCTCGGTCTCGGCGGCGACGGTGAACTCGATGCCCTGTTCCCGCAGCGCGTCGACGTAGGCGCGCATCCCGGTACCCGGCTGCCCGACGATCAGCCGCTGTCCCGCAAGCTCCTGGCACCCCACCGCCGTCCGATCAGCGAACGGGCCGTCGGCCGGCACCATCAGCACAAAGCGCTGCCGCCCCAGCGCATGGCAGACGACCTCCTTCTCGGAGAACGGCCCGGCGGACGCCAGGAGCCCCAGTTCCACGGCACCGGTGCGCACCATGTCGGTCACATCACGCGAGGTGAACGCCGCTTTGATGGCCACGGAGACGCCGGGATACCGGTGGCTGAAGGCACTCACCAGACTCGTCAGCGGCTCCACCGCCTGCGACGGCACGGATGCCACGTCCAGGCGCCCCTCCCGCAGCTCATGCACCGCCGCGACACTCGCCCGCGCCGTCTCCAGACTCCGCACGGCCTCCCGGGCAGGCTCGATCAGAGCCCTTCCGGCCTCCGTCAGCACTGCCCTACGCCCGATGCGATGGAACAACTCGGAACCGAGATCACGCTCCAGTGCCCGCACGGCCTGCGACAGCGACGGCTGCGACACGTACAGAGCCGAGGCCGCACGGTTGAACCCCCCACGATCAACGATCGCGAGGAAGTACTCCAGCTGCCGAATGTCCATTGCGCATCCTCTGCCCCTCAGCAAAGCAGCCGACGACTCGATGGTCCCGACCATGGTCGCGTGAAGGACCGCCTCGACGAAGCACGGACCCCCGATGCGGTGACCGTTTCTGTCACCGCAGCGCGGCCACGGCTGATCGAGGCGCTCGTCGCCACCATGCGGGCCCGCCGCGGCCCGGACTCCGTCACCGGCCTCCCCGAGGGCCGTGGCTGCTCACCTGCGCAACGTCGCAAGCTCCTGACTCAAGACGCGAGGGAGGGTTGTCGAAGCCTGTGCGGTCGCCACCAGGCGGACCGTCGCCGCGGTGACGACCGCACAGGAACCCTCGGTGCGCGCAGGCCGGTGCGGCCGGAAAGGACGGCACCCCGGCCCGGTCACGTCATCGCCGCGCCGCTCCCGATGTGCCGGCCTCCACCGCGGCCGCCCATGCCTGGAGTCCCTGGTCCACCGCCGTCTCGTCGATCACCAGGGCCGGGATCATCCGCACGACCTGGTTCCAGGCACCGCACAGGAGCAGGAGCAGGCCCTGGTCGACAGCGGCACGCTGCACGCGGGCGGCCGTCTCGGGGTCCGGACCGCCGTCCTCGGTGACGAACTCCGTGGCGAGCATGAGACCGAGGCCGCGTACGTCGCCGATGCCTGCGGTCCGGTCGGCCACCGCTTCCAGGCCCTGGCGAAGTCGCTTGCCCATGGCCTCGGCGTTCTCGACGAGCCTCTCGTCGCGGACGACGTCGAGGGTGGCGCAGGCCGCGGCGCAGGCGACGGCGTTGGCGCCGTACGTACCGCCCTGCGAGCCGGGCCACGCCTTGGTCATCAGCTCCTCGGAGGCGGCGATGCCTGACAGCGGGAAGCCGCTGGCCAGACCCTTGGCGGTGACGAGGATGTCGGGCGTGACGCCGAAGTGGTCGTGACCCCAGAAGCGACCGGTGCGGCCGACGCCCGTCTGTACCTCGTCGAGAATCAGCAGGAAGCCGTGGCGGTCCGCCCGCTCCCGCAGGCCCTGCATGAAGGCGCGGTTGGCGGGGACGTATCCACCCTCGCCGAGCACCGGCTCGACGATGATCGCGGCCGTGTCGGCGGGCGAGGAGATCGTCTGGAGCGTGTAGTCCAGCTCCTTCAGGGCGAAGCGGGTCGCGGTCTCCTCGTCCCAGCCGTACCGGTACGCAGACGGGAACGGAGTGACGACGACACCGCTCATCAGCGGGGAGAAGCCGGACCGGAAGCGGGTGCCGGAGGTCGTCATGGAGGCGGCTGCGACCGTACGGCCGTGGAAGCCACCGTGGCAGACCAGGATGTTCGGCCGACCGGTGGCCTGCCGCGCCAGCCGCAGCGCCGCCTCCACCGCCTCGCTGCCGGAGTTGGTGAAGAACAGGCTGTCGAGCCCCTCGGGCAAGACCTCGCCCAGCTTGTCGACCAGCCGCCGCAGCGGCTGGTGCATGACTGTCGTGTACTGGCCGTGGACGAGGGTGCCCACCTGTTCCTGGGCGGCCGCTACGACCTTGGGGTGGCAGTGCCCGGTGCTGGTCACGCCGATGCCGGCGGTGAAGTCGAGGTAGCGGCGGCCGTCATCACCGTAGAGGTGGACGCCCTCTCCCCGGACCGCCACCACGGGCGTGGCCTGGCGAAGGTGCGGCGACAGTGCGGTCATGTTCGTCTCCCGGCGGGTCGTCGGTTTGGCTCCGGTCCGGTCGAGCATCTCCGCGTACCTCGATGACGCCAATGCTCGATCTGTCCGCCGGCGCCGCGGCATCTGGACGTTGTGTCAGCCGCACCCGGCATCACGCCCCGCTCGTCCTGCTCACAGCAGCCCTCTCAGAGCTCTTGCGCAGGTCAGCGAGGATTGTCAGGGTGACGGAGCACCCAGGGAGGTCCCATGCACGAGAAGCACCACACGGCTGCGAGGCCCGTCACCGACGGTCCTGACACCTCCTTGGCAGGCCCGGACATGGCCACCGCCGGCCATCCGCTCACCGTTGCCGACGTTCTGACCCTTCCCGTCCTCGCCGCCGGGCAGCCGCAGGTTGTGACCGGAGCAGACCTGCTCGACCGCCCCGTCCGCTGGGTTCACATGACCGAGCTGACCGATCCTGCTTCTTTCCTCAAGGGCGGCGAGCTCGTCCTGACCACCGGTATGCCCCTGCCCGAGGAGCCGGCCGGTGTACGCCGCTACGTGAACGAACTCGCCGACATCGGCGCGGCGGCCTTGGTCATCGAACTGGTCCGCCGTTACCACCGCCCGCCGGACGCCCTGGTCCATGCCTGCGAGGTCCGCGGGCTCCCCCTCGTGACCCTGGCCAAGGACGTCAACTTCCTTGAGGTCACACAGGTCGTCCACGCTCTCATCCTCGGCAACCAGGCCGAGGAGATGCGCCGGACCCAGCGCATTCACGAGGCGTTCACCGCCCTCACGCTGCGCGGCGCTGTGCCCGAGGAGGTCGTACGTGCCGCGGCTGAGATGAGCGGCCACACCGTCGTGCTGGAGAACCTGGCCCACCAGGCACTGATCTGCGCGCCCTCCGCAGGCACGGTCGAGGCGGCGCTCAGCGACTGGGAACGGCGCTCACGAGCGACACCTTCCGCCGGCCGCACCTCCGTGTCCGGACCCGGCGGCTGGCTCGTGACATCTGTGGAGTACCAGGGCGAAAGATGGGGCCGGGTGGTCATGTTGCCCGCCCCGTCACGCCGGCCCACTCCCTCGATATTCGGCCCCACCGCTGTGACGGTCCTGGAGAGAGCTGCGATGGCCCTGACCATCGCCCGCGTCATCCACCCCGTGCCCTGGGAACGCACCGCACACCGCAATCTCCTGCGCGACCTCGTCGGACAACGTCACCACTCTTCTGCGGACGCCGATGCCCGGGTCGCCGCACTGGGTCTGTCCACCAAGGACTGCAGCTTCATGGCCGTGCTCGCGGACTTCCCTCAGGAGACTGACGCGACGACGAGCGAGGCCCTCCTCTGCGAAGAGCTGAAGAAGCAGGGGACACAGGCCTTCGTCGGTGTTCTCAGCCCCACGCGCCTCGGCATCCTCCTGTCCCTGCGCCCCGGCCAGCCCTGCGCACCCGTGGTCGAACACCTGAGCCGCACCGTACTCGAGTCGGTGCCGGGGGCCACCGTCAGCGCAGGCAGCGAGGCGACGGACCTCTCCGATGTCGCCCGATCCTTCCGCGAGGCGACCCGCGTCACCGAAGCCACCGAACCCGGCCAGCCGCTCCCGCCGGGACGCTCCTACCACCAGCCGTCCGACATCGGCCTGCGCCGCCTTCTCTTCGCGCTCCGGGAGGACACCCGGATCCAGGACTTCACCGAGCGCCGACTGAGCCGGCTCCTCGACCATGACGCCCGCCACGGGACGGACTTGCTGACGACCCTGCGCCACTACCTTGACGCGGCAGGCAACAAGACCCTGGCAGCCCGCTCCGGCTGTCTGTCCCGCGAGACCGTCTACCAACGTCTACGCAGCATCGAGCGGATACTCGACTGCGATCTCGAGTCCGGCGAACACCGCACCGAACTGCACGTGGCCCTCACAGCGCTCGACGTCCTGCGGGCCAGGTGAGGGGCTCGGTAGACAACTTCCCAGAAGATCACGAGCCGGAATCGGCTCTGGCGAGTCCCTGGGGAGAAGTGATGCGAGCGAGGTCATGACGCACAACACATCCCTCCTCCTCCGGGGCGGAACAGGTTGCCACGACCAACTGCCCCGGCACGGCCCGTTGGGGCAGGCACGCTTGTGGGCTTTCGGGCTGACCGGTCGGCGCACCCGGTGAAGCCGTGCCTTCTGTCGTGCCGAGTCACCGGAAGCGACGCAACGGCGAACATGCTCTCGGTCTGGCCGCGCACCGCTGGAACCACCACAGACGTCAGGCCCGGAGCGATACTCCGGGCCCTTCGTCGTCGTGGGACTACGCGTCGCGCTTCTTGAACAGGATGCAGGCGGTACCGATGATCAGGGCCGCGAAGAGCGCGAACACGCCACCCGAGGCCCAGCGGTCGAAGAAGTCGAAGTCCGGAGCTGCGGGACCGAAGTTCGCCGGGCTGGTCAACATCAGCTCCTCCCCGGCGGTGAACGGCAGGAACTTCACGGCCGACGCCAGCCATTCCAGAGCCGGGACCATGGTGAGCCCCACGATCAGGGTCTCGATGATCAGCGGCATCAGGAAGATGACCACCAGCGCCGAGGGCACGCCACGGAACAGCAGCCCCAAGCCGAGCCCGACCAGGGCGTAGATCAGGTTGTAGGCCACGTACCCCAGCAGAGCCGAGCGTACGGGGTCGTCGAACAGGCCCGGGACCTCGCCCCAGAACAAGAGCACCAGGGTCGCGTTGATCGCTATCGACAGCAGCGTGGCCACGGCCGTCAGCGCCGTGACGGTCAGGATCTTCGCCAGGATCAGGCGCGCGCGCTGCGGAAGCGCGGTCAGGGTCGGCTGGATCGTGCCGTGCCGGTACTCGTGGCCGGTCGCGAAGATACCGACCACGGCCATGAACACCGCCAGGAACGGGATCACGAAACTCGCCCCGCCGTTGACACTGAGGTTCACGGCGTCGGCATGGAGCGGCTCGTCGCTGGCGCCGAGGCCGAGGACCACCGGGATCACGGCGGAGGCCACCAGGCCGGAGCCGACCATCCAGTAGGTCGAGCGGAGCGTGCGCAGCCGCGTCCATTCGAATCTGAGCGCATCAAGCATTCTGGGCACCTTCGGGGGTCTGAGCGGTCTGGCTCGGCTTTTCGGCGACGAACTGCTCGGCGGCGCCGGTGGCGGACATGAAGGCCTCTTCGAGTGAGGCCGAGCGGCTGGAGAGCTCCGTGAGCTCGATGCCCTCGGTGAAGGCAAGGTGCCCGACCATGCCGATCTCCATTTCCGAGACGACCAGTTCGCCGTCGTCGCCCTTGACGACCCTCGCGCCCTTGGCTTCGAGAGCGGAGAGGAAGGCGTCGGCAAAGGGGCTGCGCACGATCACCGTGGATGTGGTGAACTCGCGGACGAACTGATCGACGTCGCCGTTGAAGATCATGTGACCGCGGCCGATGACGACCAGCTCGTCGGCCATCAGCTGCATCTCCGAGAGCAAGTGGCTGGAGACGAAGATGGTGCGGCCCTCGGCGGCCAGACTCTTGAGTAGATCGCGCATCCAGTGGATGCCGTGCGGGTCGAGGCCGTTGGTCGGCTCGTCCAGCATCAGCGTGTGCGGGTCGCCCAGCAGCGCCTGCGCCAGGCCGAGGCGCTGTGACATGCCCAGCGAGTAGCCCTTGGGTTTCTTGCGCTTGGCCGAGCCGAGCCCGACCAGGTCCAGGACCCGGTCGATCCTGGCGTTGGCGATGCCGTTGGCGGAAGCGAGCATCTTCAGGTGGTTGCGGGCCGAGCGGGTGGGGTGGAACTGCTTGGCCTCCAGCAGGGTGCCGACGTGGTTCATCGGCCGACGGATCGAGGTGAACCGCTCACCGTCGAACAGGGTCTCGCCCCCGCCGTGGTCGAGGCCGAGCATCAGCCGCATGGTGGTGGACTTCCCCGAGCCATTGGGACCGAGAAAGCCGGTGACCACCCCTGGCCGGACATCGAAGGACAGATTGTCCACCGCGACCGTCTTCTCGTATCTCTTATGCAGGCCTTTCGCGGAGATCATGGTGTTCCCATCTGGACAATCGAATAAGTGAAGGTGTTGGTCGTCATGTGTCCGGCTCGGTCGGCCCGGGCTCGTCACCGAGCCGTTCACACCGCCGGCTCCGGGACTGCGGGCGGCTTGCCGCGCAAGCCCGTGACCGGTAGCAACAACCTAGGAGCCGCGCCAGGGGAGCGGACATCCCGCGCGCACACCAGTGCGTGATGGTGCAGGCACCACCACCGAGCGAGCGCTGTCCGGCTCGCACCGGTAGGTGGGCTTCAACGGCGTGATGAAGAGCGCTGCCACGTGCGTTGCGGCGGCGCGAGGTACATGGGGATCGCCTTCACCTCATGCGATCCCCACCGAGGCCGGAGCCGCGGTGACGGGCCGGTCCCGGCGACGCCGTCACCGGTACCGCGCCGTCGCCCGAGGTAGTGTCGGCCCTCCCCCGAACCGGCATGCTTGCCCCGATCATCGCCGACAACTCGCCGCCTAATATGCGAGCATGCGCCCGAAAGCGCGCCAAGTCGGCGCCCCCACCCTCTACTCGCTGACCACCTTCCCCTTGGCCCTGATGGGCGTGGCCCTGGTCATCCCCGTCCTGGCACTCGGCGTGGCCACGTCGGTCATCGGCATCGGACTGCCGATCCTGGCGCTCGCCCTGCGGATCGCACGCGGATTCGCCGAGGTCGAGCGCCGCGTCCTGCCGGAAGTCCTGGGCCATTCCGTGGCTCGGCCGGTGTACAACGAGCCTGCCGAGGGATCGGGTGTCTTCCGGCGGAGCATCGCCCCGCTGGGCGGCGGCCAGTACTGGTTGGACCTCCTGTACGGGATCGTGATCTTTCCCGTATCCGTGATCGTGTTCGTGATCACCGTGGGGTGGTGGTTGGTGACGCTGTCCACGCTCACCTGGCCGCTGTACGGATGGATCATCCACGAGGCGGTGGGCCTGGAGAACCTGCAGAAGCTTCCCAAACTGGTCGGGGTGGAGAACTACTGGTTCGCGTCAGCGTTCTACGTGACGATCGGCGCGCTGTTCGCCCTCGCCCTGCCGTTCGTCGTGCGCGGCACCGCCCTGGCAAGGGCGAACCTGGGGCGCGTCCTGCTGACGGCGGTCGGCGAGTTGCACGAGCGTATCGCTGACCTGTCCGAGGGGCGGGCCGCCGCCGTCGCGGCCGAGGCGAGCGCGATGCGGCGCCTGGAGCGCGATCTCCACGACGGGCCCCAGCAGCGGCTCGTACACCTGGCCATGGAGCTGTCGCGGGCACAGCGCCAGCTCGCCAAGGACCCCGACATGGCACAGGCCACCATCGCCGGCGCCATCTCCGAGACTCGGGAGACTCTGGAGGAGCTACGCACGCTGTCGCGCGGGATCGCGCCCCCGGTACTCACCGACCGAGGGTTACCCCATGCCCTGGCGGCCCTGGCGGCCCGCAGCCCGGTGCCGGTGGAGCTGGACGTCCCGGTCCCGGACCGCTTCTCCGCCGCAGTGGAGAACACCGTGTACTTTGTGGCCGCCGAAGCCCTGACCAACGTCGCCAAGCACAGCCGCGCCGACGCCGCGCGCCTCACCCTGTCCCGGACCGCGAACCGGCTGATCCTGACCCTGTCCGACAATGGCATCGGCGGCGCCCATCTGGCCAAGGGGCACGGCCTCACGGGGCTGGCCGACCGCGCCAGGTCGGTCGAGGGCGATCTCGTGGTCCACTCCCCCGAGGGAGGCCCGACAGTGGTGGTGATGGAGGTTCCATGCGGGTAGTGGTCGCCGACGACGCCGTGCTGATCCGTTCCGGACTCGTCCGGCTGCTGGAGGAGTTCGAGTTCGAGGTGGTCGCCGAGGTGGGCGACGGCGACAGCCTCGTCTCTGCCATGGTCGAGCACCGCCCGGACGTCTCGGTGGTGGATGTGCGGATGCCCCCCTCGTTCACCGACGAGGGCCTGAAGGCCGCAGTTGCGGCCCGCAAGCGGGTTCCCGGTGCGCCGGTGCTGATCCTGTCGCAGTATGTGGAGGTCTCCTATGCCGAGGATCTGCTGGCCGACGCCAGGGGAGCCGTGGGCTACCTGCTGAAGGACCGGGTGGTGGACGTCGACGAGTTCATTGACGGGCTGCGGCGGGTCGCCGCCGGGGGGACGGTGTTCGATCCGCAGGTGGTGGCCCAGCTGATGGTTCGGCGCCGTGGCAACGACCCCCTGGCGACGCTGACCGCGCGGGAGCGGGAGGTGCTCGGACTCATGGCCGAGGGGCACTCCAACCAGGCCATCGCGCGCAAACTCGTGGTGAGCGTCGGCGCGGTGGAAAATCACGTCCGCAGCATCTTTGCCAAGCTGGGCCTGTACGTCGAGGACACCGACCACCACCGCCGGGTGCGCGCGGTGCTGGCCTACCTGCGTTCCTGAGGGCCCATTGCGGCGATGTCGCCTTCATTGTTCGAATAAGTGAGCGAAGCCAGCGGGCGGGCCTGGGCCGGTGGCGGACCTCCTCAGCACCTCACCCGCCGGGTCACGGTTCCGCTGCCCGATCCGTGAGTGGCCGGGGGCGGGGCAGGCAGGGCCCTTTCACAGGTGGAGGATTCGTTCGGCGTTGCCGTGGGCGATGCGGTCCAGGTCGGCGGGGGCGTACTGCGCGGTGCGCAGGAAGTCGATCGCCTCGACGGTGGACTCGAAGGGGTAGTCGACGGCGACCAGGACCCGGCCGATGCCCACGGCGTGGGTGGCGCCCAGCAGGGCCGCGTGGGAGCAGACGCCGCTGGTGGTGCCGTGGATGTTGTTGCGCACGTAGTGGGAGGGCAGGTGCCGCATCTGGCGGGAGGAGGTCAAAACCTTGTAGCGGCTGTCGAGCCGGGCCGGCTGGAACGGCAGCAGCTCCCCCATGTGCCCGAGTGTCACCGACGCTCCCGGGAAGTCTCGAACACGCCACCGTGGATCAGTCGGAGGGCACGGCCGCCGGTACGCGCCGTCCACCCCCAGGCCATCATGTTGAGCGCGCGGTATCCCGAGAAGACCTGCCAGTCGTCTGCCGGGACGGCGCGGGATGGACGTAGAGCGTCACTCCGAGACGTACCAACTCCGCCCACAGCGGCCTGAATTGCGGTTCGTCGAGGTAGTGGCCGCGAATGTGGTCGTTGTGCAACGCTCCCTTGAGCCCCCACTCCTCCACCGCTCGGCGCAGCTCGGCCACGGCCGCCTCGGGGTCCTGCAGCGGCAGTGCGGCGAAGCCGGCGAACCGAGTCGGGTGAGCGGCGATCACCTCGGCCGGTAGTCGTTGACACGCCGTGCGGTGGCCACGGCCTCGGCCGGGTCGTCGATGACCTCGATACCGGGCGTGGTGAGCGACAGGACCTGCACGTCCACTCCGCCGGCCTCCATCTCCGCCAGCCGCTGGTCCGTCAGGTCAGCCAGCCGCGCCGACAGCTCCTTGAACCACTCGCCTCCCAGTTCGGCGTTCGCTCCCCACATGTTCGACGGGACCGCTTGCGGCACGGAGAACGCTTCCTCGACGGCGATGACACGCATGATCTTTTTCCCAGGATCCGGTGCAGTGTCCCCAGCGCGCAGCGGGGAGCATCTCCGGTGGCACATTGCCGCCCGCCGTGGGGAGGTGCGGAGTACAGGCATCGTACGACCGTGCGGCTGGCCTCAGCTGAGGTCAGGTGATGCAATGGTTATATGCGGTTTGAGCATGACAACATGGTCGGGGTTCGCCTGGCCGTGGCGCTGGTGAACCTGGAATCGAGCGGCGCATGGGCGACTGAAGCCCTGGAACAGGCGCTACGGGACCACGAGATCCGCCGTCCGCTGGTCACTGGTTCCACGGGCGAGGGAATCCGAACATGGACGCGGCGGCTGAGGCCGGTCTTCGAGGCGTCCTCCGCGACCGAACGCTGTCAATCCGTCAACGCGTTGCTCGCGGATGGCGCGGGCAGCGTCTACCTGACCACGCACGACGACCTGCGGCCGCACCTGCACTTCACCCCGGACGCCCAGGACCTGCAAAGTCGCGTGAAAGCCGTGACGGCCGGCGGTCTGGCCATCTTCACCATGGAGGCCGAGGGAGGGCGAATGGGTGTGTGCGCGCTGGACTCCTGTCGGACGGCCTTCGTCGACACCAGCCGCAACGGCCGCCGTGCCTACTGCTCCGCACGCTGCGCCAACACCGATGCCGTACGCCGTCACCGCGGGAAGTAGCGCGCGGTGGTCGGCTCGAGGCAGGACTATGCCGCGACCAGTGCCACGACGATCGGAACGGCGGCGATCCCGAGAAGCGTCTGCGTCGCGGTGATCCCGGCCATCAACGGTGCGTCGCCACCGAGTTGCCTCGCCAGGATGTACGACGACGACGCCGTCGGCAGAGCTTGGAAGAGCACGGCGGTGATCAGTGCGTGGGAGCCCAGCCCGAAGATCTGAGCCGCGGCGAACGTGGCAGCCGGCATGAGCGCGAACTTGGCCACCGAGGACGTGAGGATCGGCGCCGCCCACGACCGTGCCGCGCCGAAGCGCAGAGCGGCACCGATACAGAGCAGACCCAACGGCATCGAGGCGGCTCCCAGTGCCCCGAGTGCCGGTTCGATGCCCGGCGGCAGGCTCAGGCCGAGTGCCTGCAGGAGGATGCCCCCTGCGCAGGCGAGGATGAGCGGGTTGGTCGCGAGTTGTCTTCCGATGCCCGACAGGCTCAGGCGCGCGCTTCCGAACCACGCGAAGACCAGCACACACAGCACGTTGACCGTGGGCACGATCGCGGCGTTGCAGACCGCGGCGAACGCGACGCCCTGGGTGCCGAACAGGCCCGCCGCGATGGTCACGCCGATGTAGTTGTTGAAGCGGACACTGCCCTGGAAGACCGACGTGAAAGCATCGCCCCGCAGTCGCATCAAGGGCTTCAAACCGATGACCAGCACGGCCACCACCAGCGTGGAGGCGATGAGTGCGCCCACCAGGGCACCCACCGGAAGGCCGTCGATGTCCGCGGTCGCCAGACTGTGCAGGAACAGCGCCGGCAGCAGGACGCGATAGCTGATGCGCTCAGCCTCGGTCCAGAAGCCCTCGTCCGTGAACATCGACCGCTTGAGCGCGTAGCCCAGCGCGATCAGCAGGACGACGGGTATCAGCGCCCGTACGGTCAGTGCGATCACGCCGAGATCCCGTCCAGCGTGTCGACGATGATGCGGCAGCCCTCTTCGAGGGTCGCGATGTCCGTGGCGAAGGAGAGTCGCAGGTGGCCCGGCGCACCGAAGGCGCTGCCAGGGACAGTGGCACACCCGGCTTCGAGCAGTGCGTCGGCCGCGGCGAGGTCGTCACCGGAGGCAAGGCGCGGGAAGAGGTAGAACGCCCCGTCCGGTTCCACCGTGTCCAGGTGCGGGCTCTGCCTCAGGCGGGCAGCGGCTTCCTGCGCGGCGGCGACGACATGGGAAGGTGGGGCGAAGTCCGGTTCGCCGAGCGTGAGGTCGACGATGCGTCGCCCGGCAGCGCGGTACTCCGCCGCGCGACGGGCCACCTCAAGGATCGGCGAACCGGCAGGGGACACCGAGCGACCGGACCGAGGTGCGAGGTCAGTGCCCGAGTGGTGCGTCATGGCGTGCATGCGGCCAGCCTGATGTCACATCACAGGGCATTACAACCATTACAGAACACTCCTGGAGATCCTCTGCGCTGCCAATGCCGATCACCCGATGCCGGGCTTGGCCGTGGTCCTCGAGCAGTTGGAGCCGCGCGGGAGCGGGCATGATCCAGGTCGTACAACCGCGGATGGCGGTGATGCTCGTGATGGCGGCGAGAGCATCACGGATCCTGCCGTGCTGCGGAACCACGCTGAGGCATTCGGCTCCGTAGCCTCCACGTCCACCGCCTGGCGGCTGCTTGCCGACACGGATGAGGTCGCACTCGCCTGATGCGAGCGGGCTCGCGCGCCAGCCCGAGAAGTCACCTGATACAGGCTGCCGCGACCGGCGAGGGCACGCCCCGTCATGTCCGCTCGGCGGGAGGCCGAGCGCTTCCTTGCCTTCGTCGCCGTCGCAGCAGCGCTCATCAGCCATCGCTGACTGACCGGTTGCAACACCGCGCCTGTCTCGTGATCAGTCGAGGAGCTTTTTGAGGCTCATGACGTCTTCGTCGGTCCGGTTGCCGTGGATCTCGATCTTCGCCAGCTCGTTCTCGATTCGGTCGAACTCCTCGTCGGTGAGGTCGAGTTCGGCAGCCTCGAAGTTCTCCTGGATGCGGTCGAGCTTGCGGGAGCCGGGGATGGGCACGATGAAGTCCTTCTTGTGCAGCATCCAGGCCAGCGAGATCTGTGCCGCAGTGGCTCCCTTCTGGTCCGCGAAACCGGTGAGGAGGTCCACGAGGGGCTGGTTGGCGCGGACGTTGTCCTTGCGGAAGCGAGTGATGACGCGGCGGGCGTCGTCCCCGGTGTAAGTGTCGTCGGCCGAGACCTGGCCCGCGAGGAAGCCGTTGGCAAGAGGGCTGAAGGCGACGAAGGCGATGCCGAGTTCCTCGCAGGCGGGGATGACGTCCCGCTCCCACATCCGCTCCATGATCGAGTACTCGCTCTGCACGGCCGTCAGCGGAGTGACGGCGTGGGCACGGCGGATCTGTTCCTCGGTGGCCTGGGACTGGCCCCAGCCGAGAATCTTGCCCTCGGCGATCAGTTCGCCCATGACTGCCGCGACGTCCTCCACCGGTATCGAGTCGGGCACCCGGTGCTGGTAGTAAAGCTCGACGTGGTCGGTGCCGAGCCGGGTCAGGGATGCCTCCAGGTGGGCGCGGATCTTCCGGCCCAGCTCAGGGCGGGTGTGAGAGCCGTCCAGGTAGAACTTGGTGGCGATGACGACCTGGTCGCGGATGGGTGCCAGCGCGCGGCCGACGAGGTGTTCGTTGGCACCGTCGGCGTAGACCTCCGCGGTGTCGAAGTGGTTGCAGCCCAGGTCGAACGCCTTGCGGATCACGTCGACGGCCTCAGGTTCGCTCACTGCGGAGCCGTAACCATGGCTGAAGCCCATGGTCCCCAGCCCGACTGCGCAGACCTGGAGTTGTCCGATGTTCCTCGTTTTCATGGGGAGCTTCTTTCGGTACGGAAGTACGGGTTCAAGTCCGGTCGGGGTACAGGACGTTGACGTAGCCGGGGATACAGGGACCGCCGACCGAACCGCGAACAGGGCTGTTGATGAGTTTCGGCGGGCCCTCGTCGGCAGGAGGGCCCGCCGCTGGTCCGAGGGGTCAATTCGCCGAGATGAACTCGTGCACGACGCGGTTGAATTCCTCGGCGTGTTCCATCTGCGCCCAGTGGCCGCAGTTGTTGATGAGGTACAGCCGGGAGGATGGAATCATCGCCAGCAACCGCAGCGCGTTCTCGAAGTGGACGGCCCGGTCGTTCCGCCCTTGCACGATCAGCGTGGGCACGGTGAGCTCGGCCAGCAGCGGCGGTAGCTCCTGGAACAGCTGCGGCGGGCCATTGAGATCCCCGCTGGGTAGCGAGAGCCTCATGTTCTCCAGGTGGTCGGGACGGGCGAGCGCGGCCTCCGACCGCCGGCGGGCGAGGTCGACGTCCTCGGCGAGCGCCGGGTCGTGCGCGAGCGCTCCGACCATCGCCTGGAAGTTCGCCGGCGACGGGTCGAAATAGGCGCGCACCAAGGGGAGGATTCCCTCCGTCTTGTCGTTGGGCGGGCCGAGCACGTTGAACCCCGGGGCGGGCGCGCCCATCGGAATCAGGTGGCTGACGCGCTCGGGATGGTGCGCCGTGAACCGGAGCGCCGTCCTTCCCCCCAGCGAGTTGCCGACGATGGCGACCTGGTCCAGTTCGAGGGCGTCCAGCGCCAGTTCCAGCGCCTCCACGTGGTCGCGGTCGCCCGGCACGGCGGTGTCGCTCCTGCCCCAGCCAGGCATGTCGATGGTGAACACACGGTAGTGGCGCGCCAAGGCGGCGATATTGCGGGAGTAGTTGCTCCAGCCACTGGCGCCTGCTCCGCCGCCATGCAGAAGGATCAGCGGGTGCCCGGCACCGGCCTCGTTGTAGTGCAGCTTCCACTTGGTCGTCTGCACGTACTTGCTGGTCGCCGACTCGGTCAGGACCTTGGTTGTGGACATGGCTTCCCCTTCGTTTCGGGCGGCGGTTCAGGCGTCGGCCGCGATGTACTTGTGGCCCCAGGCGCTTATCCGGTCGTGGTGGGAGACCTGCCACGTGTCGTCGTCGATCACCAGGCCGTTGCAGCCGTACTCGATCTGGAATCCCGACGGCGTGGTCACGTAGAACGAGGTCATCCGGTCATTGGTGTGCTCGCCGAGCGTGATGATGATGTGGTCGGGATCGTCGTTGATCTTGCTCATGATGCGGCCGACGGTCGAGAAGTCGGAGACTTCGAGCATGAGGTGATCGAGGCCTGGTACGGGGCCGACGCCCTCGCCCACGCCGATGGAGTGATGCCGGGGATTGCAGTGCAGGAAGTAGGCGTTCTCGTCCGATCCGAACTGCGCCATCGAGATCGTGTCGGTCAGCCTGAATCCCAGCTCACGCTGGTAGAACTCGGCCAGCTCGCGCGCGCCACCCGGACGGGTCAAAAGGGCGTGCCCGACCCCCAGATCACCGGTGACGAAACGGACGCCCAGCGGCGATGTGAACGGGGTGTCGGCCAGCGGCAGGCCGTGGACAGCCTCGATCGTCTGGCCTCCGAGGTCGGAGAAGACCCGCAGCCCTGCCACGCCTCGGCGGACTCGCAGTTCCTCGTCCTCGCGGACCGTGATGCCACGGGATGCCAGGTGGGTCTCCAGTCCGGCGAGCGCGGCCGCGTCCGCAACGGTGAGGCCCAGTGCCACCAGGGACCGGGGGCCCGCGGGCTCGCCGTCCTCGACGAGGATGCGGTACGCGTACTCATCGAGCCGCAGGCGCAGTTCGCCTGCGGCGGACGGCGCGGGTTGCGCGCCGATGGTCTCGGTGGCGAAGCGGGTCCACTCGTCAAGTGGACCGCGGACCACGACATAGCCCAGCGATGTGAAGACACTCATGAGGTTTCTCCTCAGATGGTCGGGGATGGTCAGTGAGCCGCGGTAGCGGTCTTTCCGGCGGCTCCGCGTCTTGGGAAGGGCGGGCATCCCGAACGTGTGGGCGACCGCGTCGAGAAGAGCCTCCCGATCGGGGCGGCACCTGAACTGGTGGCACTGGAGACGCTAAGGCGCGGGATCCTGCCGACGAAGAACGTGTTCCGGGAACCGGCACATCGTTGTGCCGGCAATGCGCGTGTTCCGGGAACCGACACAACCGTTCCGCCGCGAGTCGGGCAGCGGCCTACTCTCTCGTCGCCACCTCGACCACGACGGAGAGGGCTCTTTTGTGGGGACGAACACGCGGCCCGGTTGGCGGAACGGGACGGGGAGACTTATCGCTGACAGTGGATACACGACCGGACTGCTTCCTCGGCCGAGGATGTCGATCAGCAGAACCGAAGTGGTCGCAGAGTGAAACCCGTCGAGCCACAGAGCTTTCACAGCGCCGAAGCCGCTCGGAAACCGTAGCTGCCATCAGATGCACGGCGGCGGTCATGCCGGCTCGCGTACGGAGGAGTCCCGCCCTGCGCTCGCCCCCGTCACGTCAGGACACGGGGCAGTGCCTTGACGATCGACGCCACAGTCCGCCGCAGGGGCGGCACGAACACATCAGCCGACCCGAGTTCGGTCGGAAAGCCGATCGACACCGCCGCCACCGCCTCGCCGCCGAGGACGATCGGCATGGCCACACACGACCGTCCCGGCGCCGCCTCCTCGACGTCGGTGGCGACCCCACGCTGTCGGACCCTTCGCAGCTCACGACGGAGCAGCTCCGGATCCCGCACCGAGGCCGCGGTGAGCGCGCGCAGACGGTCCGTGGTGGTCGCCTCGACCAGGCCGGGGTCCGCGTGGGCCAACAGAGCCTTGCCCACACTCGTGCAGTGAGCGGGCAGAGTCATCCCGACCTCCGTGGCGAACAACCGCGCCCGTGGCGTGTACAGCTTCTCCACATAGACGACTTCCGGGCCGCGCAGGACGCACAGATGGATGGTGTGCCCCACGGCCCGGTGCAGGTCCAGCAGGTACGGAAGCGCGACGTGGCGCACCGCTCCTTCGACCGACGCCGCACCGAGGGCCATCATCCGGAACGCGATCCGGTATCCGGCGCCCTCATGTTCGACCGCCCCCACCCGGACGAGCATCCCGAGGACGCGGTAGGCCGTCGACTTCGGCAGACCGGCACGGCGCGCCACCTCACTCAATGTCAGCACGCGGCCGTAACGGAACACTTCCAGCAGATCGAACGCCTTCTGCATGACCGACGACGGAACGGCCGTCTCCCGCACTGCGGCTCCATTGCCCATATGCAGTCCTTTCTAGACGCCTCAAGAACGATCGTTCCGTGTCTGTCTCGCAGATCGGCGCGGTGGCGAGCCGCCGTCCGCGAGGGTGCCTCGCACGGCGGCGGAGGAACGCTCGCCCGGGAGCCCTCCGTACGACGACGCCGACGCCGACGCAGCCAGTCCCCCACAAAGGGGAGGTGTCGTCGGGGTCCGGCAGCCCGCGGTGATCCACGAGACAGACCTCAGGGCGGTCAGGCCCTGCTCAGCTTGGCGACCCGCAGCCAGTGCTCAGCGGCGTTCTCGTGCCCCGTCTTCATCGACTCTTCGGCCAGCTCTCGCAGGTGCGCCATCTCCGGGTTCCAGAAGGCGTGGGTCAGCTCCGCCTCCGCGACATGCAGGTCGAGGCCGAACACGTCCGCGAGGATTGTGCGCAGGTAGGGCGTGGCGTGGTCCCAGCCTTCCTTCGGGGTGCCGGGCCCGTAGCCACCACCGCGGCTCAGCGTCAGGAGCGCCGGCTTGCCCTTGAGCGGCCAGTCACCGTGCACCCCCAGCCGGGGGTGGTTCAGGATCAGGTCGATCCAGGTCTTGACCTGTGCCGGGATATTCCAGTTGTACATCGGCACCGCGAACAGGAACGCGTCGGCCTCGAGGAGTTCCGCGCCGAGACGGTCGAGGAGCTCGCGCGCCTCGGCCGGGGCCGGTGCGGACGGGTTGACGACGGCGCCGGCGAGCGCGGTCCACGCGTCCCCGGGCAGCGGGTGGACCCCGAGGTCGCGCCGGGTCACGACGCCGCCGGGGTGCTCGGCGAGCCACGCCTGCTCGGCGGTGTCGGCGAGGGCGCGGCTCGCCGATCCTTCGGTTCGGATGCTCGCGTCGAGACGGAACAGGTTCTTCACGGTGCGGCCCTCCAACACAGTTCTGCCGATGTGCAGATAGTATGCATGACAGAACATCTACCCACAAGAAAAGTGATCTGACTGACAAGTGGGCACGAGCGGGCGCCGTCCCTCGATGCGGACGGCTTCCAGTGAGGCCGCATTGGCCCGCATACCCGACGGGCCGAACCCGGACGCCAGGCCACACGGGTCGCAGCCGGAGTTCGGGCCGAGCCAGACCCGACCAGGAGCATCGATCCGTCCTGCGGCGTCAGTGTGCGCCGTCGGGACGAACTCATCGACGGCAGCGCCGGACACCAGGGCGTCCAGGTCGCCGACGTCCGGCAGCCGACCGCTGAATCCGGTCGGATCCGCCGGGCCGACAGCCATGAAGAAGCGACACCACCGTCACCCTGGACCGCTCACACAACGGCGCCTCCTCGGCTCCGCCCGTCAGGGAGTGGTTTGCGTCTGCGCGGCCAGGTCCAACGCGATGTCGGTGATCATGTCCTCCTGGCCGCCTACCATGCGCCGTCTGCCGGCCTCGACGAGGATGCTGCGGGTGTCCAGGCCGTGGCTCGTGGCGGCTGTTTCGGCATGGCGCAGGAAGCTGGAGTACACGCCCGCGTAGCCGAGGGTGAGTGTTTCGCGGTCCACCCGTACCTCGCGGTCCTGCAGCGGTCGTACGAGATCGTCGGCGGCGTCCATCAGGGGGAACAGGTCGCAGCCGTGCTGCCAGCCCATCAGGTCGGCGACCGCGACGAACGCCTCCAGCGGGCAGTTGCCCGCCCCCGCTCCCTGGCCGGCGAGGGAGGCGTCGACGCGGGTGACACCGTGCTCGACGGCGACGACGGTATTGGCCACACCCAGGGCGAGGTTGTGGTGGGCGTGGATGCCGAGTTCGGTGGCCGGGTCGAGGGCGTCACGGTAGGCGCGGACGCGGTCACGGACCCCGTCCATGGTGAGCCGGCCCCCGGAGTCGGTGACGTACACGCAGTGAACACCGTACGACTCCATGAGCTTCGCCTGGCGGGCGAGTTCGGCCGGTTCGGCCATGTGGGACATCATCAGGAACCCGGCGACGTCCATCCCCAGCTCCCGCGCGGCGGCGATGTGCTGGGCGGAGATGTCGGCCTCGGTGCAGTGCGTGGCGACGCGCACCGAGCGGATGCCCAGGGAGTGCGCCTGCTTGAGGTCGTGGACCGTTCCGATGCCGGGCAGGAGAAGAGTCGTGGGGACGGCCCGGCGCACGGCACCCACCACCGCCTCGATCCACTCCCAGTCCGTGTGGGCGCCGACGCCGTAGTTGACGCTGGAGCCGGACAGCCCGTCACCGTGCGCGATCTCGATGGCGGCCACCCCGGCGGCGTCCAGTGCGGCGGCGATCGTAGCGGCCTGGTCGACGGTGTAGCGGTGCCGGACGGCGTGCATGCCGTCCCGCAGGGTGACGTCCTGGACGTACAGGCGGGTCATCTTGAGGCCACCTCCGTGGACCGGTATGCGGCCATGCGTTCCGCGGTGCGCAGCGCGGCCGAGGTCATGATGTCGAGGTTTCCGGCGTAGGCCGGGAGGTAGTCGGCGGCACCCTCGACCTCCAGGAAGACCGAGACCTTGAGGACCTCGCCCGCGCCGGGGGCGAAGGTACGCAGCGGGTCGTCTGCCGCCACCTTGGCGAACTGCACCTTCTGCTTGAGCCGGTAGCCGGGTACGTACTCCTGCACGCGCGTGACCATCTCCTCGACCGATGCCGTGACGGACTCGGTGGCGCAGTCGGAGACGAGGCAGTGCACGGTGTCCCGCATGATCAGCGGGGGTTCCGCCGGGTTGAGGATGATGATCGCCTTGCCGCGGCGGGCGCCGCCGACCCGCTCGATGGCGGAGGAGGTGGTCTCGGTGAACTCGTCGATGTTCGCCCGGGTGCCGGGCCCGGCGGAGCGGGACGAGATGGAGGCGACGATCTCGCCGTAGTGCACGGGGGTGACGGAGTTGACCGCGGCGACGACCGGGATGGTGGCCTGGCCTCCGCAGGTGACCATGTTGACGTTCGGTGCGTCGATGTGGGCGTCACCGTTGACGGGTGGCACCACGTACGGGCCGATCGCGGCCGGAGTGAGGTCGACGAGGGTGCGGCCGAGCGGGCGCAGTACGTCCTCGTGGTGCCGGTGTGCGCCGGCCGACGTGGCGTCGAAGACGATCTCGACGTCTGCGAACTCGTCCAGCCGGACGAGTCCTTCGACGCCCTCATGGGTCGTGGCGACCTTCAGGCGGCGGGCGCGGGCCAGGCCATCGGAGTCCGGGTCGATGCCGGCCATCGCCGCGATGTCGAGGGTCTCCGACAGCCGAAGCACCTTGATCATCAGGTCGCTGCCGATGTTGCCCGAGCCGATGACGGCGACCTTGGTTCGTGCACTCATGATCAGCCCTTCTCGCTCGTGAACTCGACACCTACGGTCCCCAGGTGGCTGAAGGACGCCTCGAACCGATCACCGGGGACGGCGGGAGCGACCGGACCCAGGGCCCCGGTGAGCACCAGGTCCCCGGCGCGCAGCGGGTCGCCCCGCCCGGCAAGGGCGGAGGCCAGCCAGACGGCCGCGTTGAGCGGGCTGCCGAGACAGTCGGCACCGGTGCCCTCCGAGACGGTTTCGCCGTTCCGTGTCATGGTCATCGTCACGGCGCGCAGATCGACGCCGGTGAGCGACAGCGGGGCGCCGCCGAGGACATACAGGCCGCAGGAGGCGTTGTCGGCGACCGTGTCGACGAGGGTGATGTCCCACCCCCGTACCCGGCTGTCCACGATCTCCAGAGCGGGCAGTGCGAAGTCGACCGCGCGCAGCACGTCCACCACGGTGCACTCGTGGTGCGGCAGATCGCGGCCGAGCACCAGCGCGACCTCGGCCTCCACCTTGGGCTGCAGCAGCCGTCCGGGCGGCACCCGGCCGCCGTCGGCCACCGCCATGTCGGCGAACAGTGCCCCGAAATCGGGCTGGTCCACGCCCAGTTGGCGTTGCACGGACACCGAGGTGAGGCCGATCTTGCGACCCACGATCCGGCGGCCGACAGCCTGGGCGCGCCGGACGTTCAGCTGCTGCACGGCGTAGGCGGTCTCCAGATCGCCCCCTCCGTCGAACAGCGTGCGCACCGGTGGGCAGGAGGTCCCGGTGCGGGCTGCCTCCGCCAGCAGGTCGGCTGCCTCGACCACCGCTGGTGGCACTGTGTCCGGGCTTGCGTTGTCGAGCCTGGTCGACACGGGTTACCTCCAGGGGGAAGCGGAAGCGGCGGTTGTACACCGGTTTAGACATCACCACCGCGACGGGCCACTCTTTGTTCCGGGACGCGGAACACCATGGGCGGAACTGGCGGCTGTGGCTGCCGATGTGGGGCCAGGCTGAGTGGTGGCAGCGGGGCCCTTCCCCCTCCGGCGGTTGCGCCACCGACGGCTACCGGCCGCTGCGGCTACCAGTCCAGGGCCGACCTCTGGCTGCGCGGCCCGCGGTGGCCGGATCGTCCGGCCCTGCTGGGCGCGGTCAGACGGTTCGTGCCCCTGTCCCCACCCCCGGCGACCGTGGTCAAGCTGGAGGCGGCCGGTTTCAGGTGGGGCGGCGGATGGCCTGTACGGCGGTGTCGTAGAGGTCGAACATGTCGGCCCGGCCGTCCAGGCGTACCCATTCCTCGTTGGCTGCCTGCAGGCAGATGATCGCTGTGGCTGCGATCGCGCGGGCTTGCAGGGTGCCGCGGTCGGCGTCGGGCAGTCGCGGCTCGATGTGCGGTGCGAACAGGTCTTGCCAGCGGGCTTGCTTCTCGGCGTGTCCGGCTCGTAGGGAGTCGTTGCCGAACAGCAGCGTGATGAACTCCAGGCGCCCTTCGGCTGTCATGTCGATCTCCTCGAGCACCTGGAACGCCGCGCGCAGCGCCGTCCAGGCATCCTCGTCGGCCGGGCGCTCGGCGAGGCGCGCGGCGATCAGTTCGCCCTGTTCGTCCAGGCCGCTGAGCGCGAGGTCTTCCTTGTTGCGGAAGTAATTGAACAGGGTCCGCCGGGAGACGCCTGCGGCGGCGGCGACCTCGTCGAGGGTCGTGTCGTCGTAACCCTTGGCGGCGAACAGCTCGATAGCGGTCCGGGCCAGCAGTGATCGGACCACGGAGCGGGTCTGCTCCCGGATGGGTTTCGGTTTCTGAGCCATGCACCGATTGTATGTCGCCTCACACGATGCAGACACTTGCACTCAGTGCAAATGCGTGCGTAGAGTGAATGCCATGAGCGAAATCGACTACCACCGTCAGACCGTCATCGTCACCGGCGCCAGCTCCGGCCTCGGCGCCGAATTCGCCCGCCAGCTCGCCCGCCGCGGCGCCGACCTCGTGCTGGTCGCCCGCCGCGCGGACCGGCTTCAGAGCCTGGCCGCCGAACTCACCCGCGCCCACGGCGTCACGGTGACCGCCGTCGCCCGCGACCTCGGCCAACCCGACGCCGGCCGCACGCTGCGCGCCGAGCTCGAGTCCCGCGGCATCTACGCCACCGGGCTGGTCAACAACGCCGGCTTCGGCACCCACGACGCCTTCACCGACGAAAACCCCGATCGCCTGCAGAGCATGATCGCGCTGAACGTCAGCGCGTTGGTCGACCTCAGCCGCGCCTACATCGACCCGCTGACCTCCGCCGACACCGGCGTTCTGATCAACGTCGCGAGCCTGCTGGGCCACCAGCCGACCCCCTACATGAGCACCTACGGCGCCACCAAGGCCTTCGTCCTCAGCTTCACCGAATCACTGTGGGAGGAGACCCGCGGCACCGGCCTGCGCGTCCTGGCCCTGTGCCCCGGCGCCACCCGAACCGAGTTCTACGACGCCGCCGGCAGCCAGACCGCTGACTACGGCACGAAGCGGGCCACCCCCGAGCAGGTCGTGAAGATCGCCCTCGACACGCTCGACCGACGGTCGGCGCCCCCGTCGGTGATCACCAACGGCCGGTCGCTCGCCCTCGCCGGCAGGCTCCTGCCGCGCCGCTCGATGGTCCGGCTCATGGGCTGGACGGCCCGCCGCCAGCTCCCGCAGCACCCCGTCACCCTCGTCAACGGCCTAGGAACACCGTCATGACCAGCGCCGACGCCCTCAGCCAGCCCACCGAGGCGGAGCGCTTCCAGCGCATCCTCCGCGCTCAGCGCGCCACCTGCCTAGGCGACGGAGCGCCCTCCTCGGCCGCGCGGCGCAGCGACCTGACCAGGTTCAGGGCGGCGCTGATCGCCCGGCGCGGCGTCATCGAGGAGGCGATCGACACCGGCTTCGGACATCGCTCGCGACAGGACAGGGCGACCACCGACGTCGAGCGCGTCACCGGGAAGCGGCCCCTGACCGTCGAGGAGTTCGTCGCCGTCCGCAAGGGCTTCCACCTCGGCTGACTGCCGCAGCAAAGCGCCGTGAAGCTGCCCGCTGTCGAGCGCTATCGGTAGCTGCGGATATTCGAGTGGACACGGAACAGGCGGGGGTGAGCAAGGGTCGCGGCCCCGCCCGGCCGTCACACCTCGCGGTAGCCTCCGGCCATGAGTCACGGGGAGGGCGAGGGCGCGCTGGTTCTGGAGGCGCAGGAGATGCTCGCAGCAGGGCAAAGCGGCGAGAAGGTCTTCGCCGAGCTGGCCGCGAGGACCGGCGACTGGGGTGTCTGCGTGTTGGCCGTGTGCTTGGCCCTGGGTGTGCCCCGGGCTGACGCCGCGGCCCGGCTCCGCGAGGTCGAGCCAGTCTTCTCAGAATTCGCGGTGGGTGAGGAGGACGACCTCGCCTACTATCTCGAGTTTGGGCACGTCTTCATCGTGGACCGAGTACTTGAGGAACACGAGGAGCGCATCCGCGACCTCTTGCGAACCGCCGCTGGTGCCCGCGGAGGCTTTCCCGCCGGCCTGCTCGCGTGGTTTCGCACCGGGGAGCTCACGAAAATCTTCCTCTACTTCGCCGAAACCAGGTTCCGGAACGGGCGGGGCTCACCACCCGTCTTCTGGGCCGCTATGACCGCGGCCGGCGAACTACTGGCCAGTCAGGACCGCCCGGACCACGAAGAGGTGACTGCAGCGCTGGAGCGATGCCGCACGCAGGCTGCGGCCATCAGCGCGAAGCAGCATCGTCAACGGCGGACACCCGCCGCCGAGTAGGTGGTCGTGTTGGCTCCCCACGGCCCAACGGCCCGGCACGGGCCACGCTGCATCCCGTAGCAGACCCCCGCGTTCGCTCCCTGCAGTCGCCGCATGGCCACCGAGGACGAGAGCCGAAGTCAGCCCGACATCCCCGAGATGCTCAAAGACCAGACCAGTGCCTGCAAGGCAGCCCGCGACGCCCTCGCCGTCGGCGGCGAGGTAACGCTCCACGACCAACACCCGCCACAGTGGATGGTCCTCGGCATCGCTGCGACAAGGCTGAGACGGTCGTTGAAGATCGGCCTGACGACCCTCGGCCTTGACGAGACCGTTGAGATCCTCCGCGCTCGGCCCCCGACGAGCAACTGCGTACCGGCAACATCGTCGCGGCAGACCGATCCTGGTTCTTCACCCTGTACTTCGACGCCACCGGGACCGAGCTCCTGGCGCGCAGCGGCGTCAAGAACGAGCGGGCCCTCGCGGGGAGACGGTCAGAAACCGAGGGGAGCCAGCAGCGGCATCGGCGCCGCGACCGCCCGCGCACTGGCCCGAGACGGTGCCACGGTCGTCGTCGGCTACCACGGCGGTGCCGTGCGGGCGGAGAAGGTCGTCGCCGGACTGGTGATCGTCAACGTCTCGTCCATCTCGGGTCGGACGGCGTCCGGCAGCAGCATCGCCTACTGCGCGGGCGAAGGCAGCGCTCGACAACCTCACCATGTCCCTCGGCCGGGTCCTCGGCCCCGAGATCCGCGTCATCGGCCTGGCACCCGCCGCGGTCGACACCAGCTTCGTCGCGGGCCGGGGCCGTGACGCCATCGCCGCCCAGGCGGCGTCGACTCCGCTCAAGGTCATGGTGCATCCCGACGACATCGCCGACGCCG
Organism: Streptomyces sp. MB09-02B; assembly: GCF_033794485.1. Classification (NCBI taxonomy): domain Bacteria; kingdom Bacillati; phylum Actinomycetota; class Actinomycetes; order Kitasatosporales; family Streptomycetaceae; genus Streptomyces; species Streptomyces sp. MB09-02B. The sequence continues at coordinate 9,942 of NZ_JARGEE010000010.1, read as the reverse complement.
CGCCGGCCGTGGTCACCCAACTCCGGGTGGCCACGGGAACCACCTTCGTCGTCGACGGGGGAAAGCACCTCTGACCCATCAGGGCATGCGGTAGCCGCCGTTGACGCCGACGGTCCGGTGATGTGGTCGGCGCCGTCGGAGCACAGGGGAAGGAGTCACCCGTGCCGCGCCGTGGGATCACCGCCCGTGGTGAGCGCGCCGCAGGACTCCCCCGCGACCGCGATGCCCGCCTCGACGTTGGTGGTGAAGCCGTCGGCCAGGCGGTGGATGAGGGCGGCGAGCCGCTGCCGGGTCCTCGGACGGCCAGCTCGCCAGGACCATGGCGATGCCCCGGTGGGTCACCTCCCTCATGCGGCCGGCCGCGTTTAGGCCGGCGACGGTGAGCTGGATGCGCTGGGCGCGTCCGACCGGACGGGGACCCCGCGACGGGTCACGGGTCTGTCCGCGTCGAGTACACCGGTCGGAACCCAGCCCTACGGACTCGCAGGTCCTGGAGACAGTCGTGGCGGCTCAGTCGTCGGAAGCCCTCGCGCGGCGCGGTGCCTGGGGTGACTTCGCCGCCTCGGCCTCGGCCTTGGCGTCGCTCACCGCCGCGGCTGCCTGCTTCCCGGCCTCGTCCGCCGCGGCTGCGGCGTCGAGGGACGCCGTGGAGCCCGCCTCCAGCTGGGGGGTCCTGATGTCGTCCGGGGTGTCGTGGTCGCCGACGGTGGCCGCTTCCTCGGGCTGCCCGGGGGTGGGTGCGACCGTCGTCGACGGGTCACCGAAGGCTCGGGAGACGGTTCGGACCGCCTCGGTCAGCTCCCCGGGGATCACCCAGAACGTGTTGTTGTCGCTGCTCGCCAGGTGCGGGAGCGTCTCCAGGTACTTGTAGGCCAGCACCTTCGGGTCGGCGTTGTTGCGGTGGACGGCCTGGAAGACGAGCTCCACCGCCTTGGCCTCGCCGTCCGCCCGGAGAATCATGGCCTGTTGCGCGCCCTGGGCCTCCAGGATGTCCTTCTGCTTCGTGCCTTCCGCGGTGAGGATCTTGGCCTGTCGCTCGCCTTCGGCGTGCAGGATGGCCGCACGCTTGTCCCGTTCGGCCCGCATCTGCTTCTCCATCGCCTCCTTGATGGTGTGCGGTGGGTCGATGGCCTTGATCTCCACGCGGTTGACCCGGATGCCCCACTTGCCGGTGGCGTCGTCGAGGACGGCGCGGAGCCGGGAGTTGATCTCCTCGCGCGAGGTGAGCGTCTCCTCCAGGTCCATGCTGCCGATGACGTTGCGCAACGTGGTCACGGTGAGCTGGTCGATCGCCTGAAGGTAGTCGGCGACCTCGTAGGCCGCCGCCCGCGGGTCGGTGATCTGGTAGTAGAGCACCGTGTCGATGTTCACCACGAGGTTGTCCTCGGTGATCACCGGCCTGGGGTCGGACGAATAGACCTGTTCGCGCACGTCGAGCTTGGTGTTGATGCGGTCCGCCACCGGCAGGACCAGGTTCAGGCCGGGTTGCAGCGTCCGGCGGTACCGGCCGAACCGTTCGATGTTGTAGCGGCGCGCCTGCGGGACGATCCGCACCGTGGAGGCCACGAGGAAGACGACGACGAGGGCCGCCACGAGGAGGGGGACGACGACGGGATCCACAGTGCCTCCGTTGCTGTTGGTTGGGCCTCGTTCAGCCGTTCACGGAAGAAGTTCGCGGGGGTAGACGATGGCCGTGGCACCTTCGATCTCCATGACGTCCACAAGCGCACCCACCGGGATCACCAGGGTCTCGTCGAGCGCGCGGGCGGACCACTCCTCACCGGAGAGTTTGATCAGGCCACGGGTCGCGGTGACCTCCTGCACGACCTCGGCCCGCCTGCCGATCAGCGCGTCGGTGCCGTCCCGCACGAGCGGCTGCTGTGCCATGTGCCGCAGCGCGACAGGACGCACGATCAGCAGACCCGCCGCCGTCGCCGCCGCGAGGGCCACGAGCTGGCCGAGAAGGCCGATGCCCACACCGGCCACCACCGCGGCGACCACGGCGGCGCCCGCCAGCAGTCCGAAGACCAGTGTCAGGGTGAAGAACTCCGCGGCACCCAGCACCGCGGCGGCGAGCAACCAGAAGAGCCACGGCATCGGATCGCCCTCCTTCGGAGGCCTTCCCCACCAAGCTACCTTTCGGAACGCCGGTCAGACAGACGCGGCAACCGTGGTTCTCGCGCGGCGAGGGGGCGTCCCTGATCGGCCGGGGGGTCTCCGCTGTCCTGCCGATCTTCCCGGCTGTGCCGCCGGGCGCTTCGGCGACGCGGTCGGACGCAGAAGCCTGCTCCCGGCGGCCCACGCCCCTCGGGCGTCGTCCGTGCCGCACTAGGATCCGGGACATGGCGCTGACGATGCACGACGTGGACCGGTTCGAGGAGGCGAGGCCCCGGCTGGAGGCGATCGCCTATCGCCTCCTCGGCTCGGCGGGCGAGGCGGAGGACGCCGTGCAGGAGACGTTCCTGCGCTGGCAGGCGGCGGACGTCGAACGGGTCGAGGTGCCCGAGGCCTGGCTGACGAAGGTGCTCACCAACCTGTGCCTCAACCAGCTCACCTCGGCCCGCGCACGTCGCGAGACCTACGTCGGCCAGTGGCTGCCCGAGCCGCTGCTCGCCGGCGACCCCATGCTCGGCCCTGCCGACACCGCCGAACAGCGCGAGTCCGTCTCGTACGCGGTCCTCACCCTGCTGGAGCGCCTCACCCCCGACGAGCGGGCGGTGTACGTGCTGAAGGAGGCCTTCGACTACCCGCACCGGGAGATCGCCGAGATCCTCGACATCAGCGAGGCGGCCAGCCAGCAGATCTTCCACCGTGCGAAGAAGCACGTGGCGGCGGGCAAGACCCGTACGGAGATCGACGAGGCGGCGGCCCGGCGGATCGTCGAGGAGTTCCTCGCGGCGGCCACGAGCGGGAGGACCGAACCGCTGGTGGCGCTGCTCACCTCGGACGCCTTCGCGGTCGGCGACGGCGGCGGAAAGGTCCCGGCCCGCGCCAAGGCGTTCGAGGGTGCCCTCGCGGTCGCGAAGTTCATGCGGGGCCTGTTCAAGCCGGCCCCGCAGAAGCGGACCCTGGTCGGCGGCTCGCCCGAGATCCACATCTCGACGGCGAACGGCGGCCCCGCGGTCCTGGCCGTGGTCGAGGGCCGGGTCGTCGGGGTCATCTGCCTGGAGATCGGCGCGGACGGCATCGTCGCCTTCCGCAGCCAGGTCAACCCCGACAAGCTGGAACGCGCGACCGAGGTGTGGGCGGCCACCGAGCACGGGAAGCCCCTGTTCCACGCGTTCTGAGGGTTCAAGCGCTTCCCGTCGGCACCTTCCCGAGCCTCCTCAGCGAGCTGTGACCTGGTTCACATTCATTTCCTGTCAGGAAATCGCGGGCTGCCCGGTTCAAGGGGCGTGACCGAGCAACGGCAAGCCTCGAACCCGCGCAGACAGGAGCAGACAATGCAGCACCGCGTCATCGTCCTCGGAGCCGGCTACACCGGAGCGACCGCCGCCGGGCGCCTCGCCAAGCGGCTGCACCGCGCAGACGTCGCCATCACCCTCGTCAACGCCGAGCCCGACTTCGTCGAACGCGTGCGGATGCACCAGCTGGCGGTCGGCCAGGAGCTCAAGCCCCGGCCCTTCGACGAGATGTTCGCGGGCACCGGCGTCGAGGTGCAGCTCGCCGAGGTCGCCGGGATCGACGCCGACCGCAGGACCGTCACCGTCGTCGACACACACGGCGCCGAGCAGCGGGAACTGGAGTACGACACCCTCGTCTACGCCCTCGGCAGCGGCTGGAACCCCCAGAGCGTCCCCGGCACCGCCGAGCACGCCCACGAGATCTCCAGCCGCCCCGGAGCGCTCCGGCTGCGCGAGCGGCTGGCCGGGCTGGACGCGGGACAGCCCGTGGTGATCGTCGGCGGCGGCCTCACCGGTCTGGAGGCCGCGACGGAGATCGCCGAGACCCGCCCGGACCTGGACGTAGCCCTCATGGCCCGCGGCGGCTTCGGCGACTGGCTCTCCGACAAGGGCCGGGAACACCTGCGGAAGGTCTTCACCGACCTCGGCATCACCGTGCACGAACACACAGCCGTCACCGCCGTGGAACCCGACCGGGTCCTGACCGACGGCACATCCGTCCCGGCCGCGGTCACCGTGTGGGCCACCGGCTTCGCCGTCCACCCGATCGCCGGGGCCAGCACGCTGGAGGTCTCCGGCACGGGCCAGATCGTGGTCGACGGGACCATGCGCTCGGTCTCGCACCCCGAGGTGTACGCCGTCGGCGACGCGGCCCTGGTGACGGGCCCCGGCGACAAGCCGCTGCGGATGTCGTGCGCCTCCGGCGTCCCCACCTCGTGGCAGGCCGCCGACACCATCGCGGCCCGCCTGACCGGGGGAAAGCTCCCGAAGACCCCGATCCGCTACTTCCAGCAGTGCATCTCGCTCGGCCGCAGGGAGGGCCTGATCCAGTTCGTCACCGCGGACGACCAGGCCCTCCCCAAGGCCCTCACCGGCCGCCTCGCCGCCCTCTACAAGGAGGTCATCTGCAAGGGCGCGGCCTGGAGCGTCGCCCACCCGACCGTGGGCATGCCGGTCCGCCGCCGCCGGACGGTACAGCGGGCCGGCCGGGCGGAGCAGGTGGGTCGGGCGAGCGCGGGGAGCCCGGCTGGGCAGGTGGACTCGCCGGCGGAGGCCGCGGCCTGAGCCGTACGGCGCGGGGCCCTCGTCGCCGACGACGAAGCTCGCTCCGGGGCCGCGCAGCCGTCCCGCACGGCCGACCCGCGAAACGCACCTGCCATGCTGACCGTCGGATCATCCAGCTCATGCGATGCCGTCGAGGGCTTCCACCTGGCACTTGCGGCGCTATCATCGGCTCGTGCGCACCCGCGGGGTCGGTGACGGGGAGCGTGGAGCAAGGCCGCGGGACCGCGGCCGAGTCCATCAGGACCGAGGGAGTGGACCCGTGATGACCCGTTCCGTACGCCGGACCCGTCCGAGCCGGCGGACCCTGCGGGCAGTCGGGGCCGGCAGCGCCGCCCTGCTGGCCCTGAGCGCCTGCGGTTCCTCCGCCTCCGACTCATCCGACTCATCCGACTCATCCGGCTCCTCCGACTCCTCCGCGACGTCGGGCTCCTCCGGCTCGGAGCGGCTCTCCGGTGAGGTGACCGTCTTCGCGGCCGCCTCGCTCAAGGAGAGCTTCACGACGCTGGGCAAGCGGTTCGAGGAGGAGCACCCCGGTACGAAGGTGACGTTCAGCTTCGGCGGCAGCGACGCGCTCGCCGCCGGCATCACCGGAGGCGCCCCGGCGGACGTGTTCGCCTCCGCCAGCCCCAGGACGATGGCCGTCGTGACCGACGCCGGTGACGCCTCCGGCACCCCGGAGACGTTCGTACGCAACCAGCTGGAGATCGCCACCCTCCCCGGCAACCCGGACAGGATCTCCTCCCTCAAGGACCTCACGGACTCCGACCTGAAGGTCGTGCTCTGCGACAAGGCGGTCCCCTGCGGTGCCGCCGCGGAGAAGGCGCTCGACGCGAGCAGGCTGAAGCTGACGCCGGTGTCGTACGAGGAGGACGTGAAGTCCGCGCTCAACAAGGTGGTGCTGAAGGAGGCCGACGCGGCGGTCGTCTACAAGACCGATGTGAGGGCGGCCGGTGAGAAGGTGGAGGGCGTGGAGTTCCCCGAGTCCGCCGACGCCATCAACGACTACCCGATCACCCTGCTCAAGGAGTCGGAGAACACCGGTGCCGCCAGGGCGTTCATCGCGCTCGTGCGGTCCGCCGAGGGCCAGAAGGTCCTGACCGAGGCCGGATTCCTGAAGCCGTGACCTCCCGCTCCGGGCACCGAGGGGGTGTCCCGCTCCCCCTGCTCCTGCCCGCACTGATCGGCCTCGTCCTGCTCGTCCTTCCCCTCGTCGCCCTCCTGGTCCGGGCGCCCTGGCGCAGCATGCCGGACCTGCTCACCAGCCCCGAGGTGTGGCAGGCGCTGCGGCTGTCCCTGGTGTGCGCCACGGCGGCCACGGCGGTGAGTCTGGTCGTCGGGGTGCCGCTGGCCTGGCTGCTGGCCCGGGTGGACTTCCCCGGACGCGGTCTCGTACGGGCCCTCGTCACCCTCCCCCTCGTCCTGCCCCCGGTGGTCGGCGGTGTGGCGCTGCTGATGGCGCTCGGTCGCAACGGGGTCGTCGGGCAGTGGCTGGACGACTGGTTCGGGATCACCCTGCCGTTCACCACGGCCGGGGTGGTGGTCGCCGAGGCGTTCGTGGCGATGCCGTTCCTGGTCATCAGCGTGGAGGGCACGCTACGGGCCGCCGATCCCCGGTACGAGGAGGCCGCGGCCACGCTGGGGGCCTCCCGGTTCACGGCGTTCCGCCGGGTCACGCTGCCGCTGATCGCGCCCGGGGTCGCGGCGGGCGCCGTGCTGGCGTGGGCCCGTGCGCTCGGCGAGTTCGGGGCGACCATCACCTTCGCCGGCAACTTCCCCGGACGCACCCAGACCATGCCCCTCGCCGTCTACCTCGCCCTCCAGAACGATCCGGAGGCGGCGATCGCCCTCAGCCTGGTCCTGCTGGCCGTGTCGATCGCGGTACTGGCGGGACTGCGTGACCGATGGATGACCGCCTCATGACCGACGACGGGAAGACCAGCGCCGCCGCCCACCCCCAGGGCGACGACAAGGACTCCGCCTCGGGCCCAGCCCCTGCCCATGCCCCGGCCCCGGCCTTCGGCGAGGGCCTCGACGCCCGGCTGGTCGTCGCGCGCGGTCCGTCGTTCCGTCTCGATGTGACGCTGACCGCCGCGCCCGGCGACGTGGTGGCGCTGCTCGGCCCCAACGGCGCCGGCAAGACGACGGCGCTCCGGGCCCTCGCCGGGCTCGTGCCGCTGTCGGACGGGGGGCGTCTGCGGCTGGACGGCGTCGAGTTGGACCGTCGGCCACCGGAGTCACGCCCGGTCGGAGTGGTCTTCCAGGACTATCTCCTCTTCCCCCACCTCACCGCTCTCGACAATGTGGCCTTCGGTCCCCGCTGCCACGGAGCGAGCAAGACGGAGGCCCGGGCGCAGGCAGCGGAGTGGCTGGAGCGGATGGGCCTCACCGCGCACGCCGGAAGCAAGCCCCGGCGGCTCTCCGGCGGTCAGGCGCAGCGCGTCGCCCTCGCCCGCGCCCTGGCCACCCGTCCCCGCCTGCTCCTCCTCGACGAACCCCTCGCCGCCCTCGACGCCCGCACCCGTCTCGACATCCGCGCCCAACTCCGGCGCCACCTGGCCGACTTCGAGGCCGTCGCCGTACTCGTCACCCACGACCCGCTGGACGCCATGGTTCTGGCCGACCGACTGGTCGTCATCGAGGACGGCCGCATCGTCCAGGAGGGCACCCCCTCCGACATCGCCCGCCGCCCGCGCACCGACTACATCGCCCATCTCGTCGGCCTCAACCTCTACCGGGGCGAGGCGGAGGGCCACACCGTCCGTGTCCCGGGCGGCTCCGCGCTCACGACCGCCGACGACCTCACCGGACCGGTCTTCGTCGCCTTCCCGCCCAGCGCCGTCACCCTCCACCGGGACCGCCCCACCGGCTCCAGCGCCCGTAACCTCTGGCACGGCGAGGTCACCGGCATGGAAGCCCACGGCGACCAGGTCCGGGTCTCCGTCGCCGGTGAACTCCCGCTGGCCGTCGACCTGACGACCGTCGCCGCGGCGGAACTCGGCATCCACCCGGGCACCGAGATCTGGGCGACGGTCAAGGCGAGCCAGACCCACGCCTACCCCGCCTGACGAGGGACGGCGACGGGAGTTGGCGGAGGTCGCCCTCGCGACCGCCCCACCCGCACGACAGCCCCACCCGCACGACCGCCCTGGCGCCCTGGCGCCCGTCAGCGCAGGGCCGCCAGGACGTGGCTCGGGCCCACCTGCCAGACCGGGCCGACGTGTTCGAAGCCCGCGTCGCGCAGGAGGGTGACATGGCCGGAGAGGGTCAGATCGTTGCCCTCGCAGTGGGGGCGTCCGGTGTCCGCGCGGTGCGAGAGGAGCCGGGCGAGTTCCGGGTCGGCGGCGGCGCCGGCCCACCAGGAGTCCCAGTCCTCGACGAGGGACCCGGCGGTGCGTTCGCTCCGTCGGCGGCCGATGTCGATCGCGAGCTCGGACACCTTCGTGGAGTCCGGGCTGATGTGGTCGCCGTTGATGAGGATGCCGCCGGGCCGCAGCAGCCCGGCGAGTTCCCGGTAGACGCCCCGCAGGGTCTCCGTGCCGAGGTAGTGCAGGGCGGTGGTCGACACCACCGCGTCCACGGGGCGCTCCAGGGCGAGTGAGTCGAGCCAGCCGGGTGCGCCGATCACGGTTCGGACGTAACGCAGGGCGGAGCCGTAGTGGGCGCTGCCCAGTTCCAGGAGGAGCGGGTCCGCGTCGACGGCGAGCACTTCGGCGGTCGGCAGGCGGTCGGCGAGCCGTGCCGCCAGGCACCCCGGGCCACTGCCCAGATCGAGGACGAGCGGTACGGCCCGGTCGCGTGTCACATGCTCGACCAGATCCGCGATGACCTCGAACCGTTCCTCGCGGTCGACCGCGTACAACTGCTGCTGGCGTTCCCAGCGCTCCACCCAGCGCGCCGCCGTCGTCGTACTCAGACCCATGCCTGTCGCACTGCCCCCGTCTCCGGAACCCGTTCCTGTTAATGGAAATCATTGCAGAGTGGCGGGGGTGGTGAGCGGCTCTTGCATCTCTTCAGGGGTGTTCTGCACCTGCGGGCTCACCTGTACCGAGCCGCCCTCCGGGGCTCGGCCCGCTGGCAGCCTCCGGGTCGCGGCCCGCATGACAGCGTCAGAGGGCGAGGCTCATCAGGATCGAGTCCCGGTCGTCGCCCGGCGCGATCCGCAGCGCGCCGGGCCATCGGCCGACCTCCACCCAGCCGACCTTGCGGTAGAAGTCCTCCAGCCCTACGCCGCCTCGGGCGGAGAGCGACAGCCTCTCCAGACCCATCTCGTCCCGCGCGATGTCGCGGACGTGATGCATCAGTGCGACGCCGATGCCCCGGCCCCGATGGCGCGGACTCGTCTGGACGTGGCTGACCGTGCCGCAGTGCGCACCCAGGCGGTGCGGCTCGCGGCGCAGAATCAGCCAGCCCGCGAGCGTGCCGCCGACGGTGGCGACGAGCAGCCTGCCGTGCGCGGGATGCAGTCCGCGCACGAGCCCGTCGACCACGGGGGCGACGTCCCGCGCGCTGAGGGGCAGCGGCGGGAACTCGGTGGCGAGCACCGCGCCGCCCGCGTTGGCCACTTCTCCCCAGCAGTCGACGATGCCCTGTCTGAGATCACCGGTGACCTCATCGGGACTGGTCAACTGCCGCAATTCCGGAACTCCGTGCATCGTCATGCCCCTCAGCCTCCCAGAGCGGCGGCGCCCGCACAGGTCGACGAGGGGCCTGGCCGGCCAGGGCTCAGCGGGTCCTCGCGCCGGCCGCTGCTCCCGCGCCCACCAGGGGAGCCGTGGGCGCCGGGGTGAGTTCGGCTCGGCCGAAGAGTAGGGCGTAGCCGGGTGGGAGGTGGGCGAGGATGCGGTCGAGGAGTTCCTCGCCCGCGAGTTGGGCGACGATCCGCAGGACGGTCCCGGTGTCCCAGCGGGTCGTGGCCGCCGTACCGCCGGTGCGGGACGCCAGGTCCTTGACGAAGCCCCAGCCGGTGACGGGTTCGGTGTCGGGGATCTCCGCCGTGAAGCAGAGAGCGGCCTCGTGGGGAAGTCTGGCCGCGAGTTCCACGCGCTCGTCACCGGTGAGCCGGCGGCCGAAGGCGGCGAGGACGGTGCGCACGGCCTCCTCGGCCCGTGCGCGGGTGGGGTAGGCGCCTTCGTAGCGCACTCTTCCCAGCATCTGCTCGAACGTCATGCCCACGGTCTGCCGGCACGGCTCTTGCAGGGTGAACATCGTGAAGCGGTTGCCTTTCTCGTCCGAGGGGGTTGAGGAGTCGCGGGGG
>NZ_JARGEE010000109.1:0-23235 GCF_033794485.1 Streptomyces sp. MB09-02B | reverse complement strand
CCCTTCGTCCGCCCCGTCGGCCCCGCCTATCGCGCCCATCTCCCGGCCGTGTACTGCCGCCACTGCGGTCGCTCCGGCTGGGCCGCGCTCTCCACCGACCTGGAGTGGCAGCAGCTCAAGACCAAGCCGCTGGAGATCTACCGGGCCTCCGCCCAGGGCAACCGGGCCGTCCGCTGGATGATCCGCGCGAGGCCCGGCGAGCACACGGCCGTCTTCCTGCACGCCGAGGAAGCCGAGCTGCGTACGGTGCCGAGCGCCGAGACCGTACCCGTGATCACCGTCGCCGGGCCCGTCCCCGGTAACGCAGGCGACAAATGCCCCTCCTGCGACCTGACCGACGGCATGCGGTTCCTCGGTGCGGGGACCGCCACCCTCGCCTCCGTCACCACCACCCAGCTGTTCTCCGACCGCGGCCTGACCGAGGACGAGCGCAAGCTGCTGGTCTTCACGGACTCCGTGCAGGACGCCACCCACCGGGCCGCGTTCATCGCCAACCGCAGCTTCGGCTTCACCTTCCGCGGGCTCCTCGCCGAGCAGCTGAAGCCGGGTACCCCCGTCGCCGTGCACGACCTGGCCACGGACGCCGCCGAAGCAGTCGTGACGGCGGCGGAGAAGGGCGAGATGAGCAAGCTCGCCTCGATCGTTCCTCCCGACCTGCGCGACAACCCGGAAATCCGCACGCTGCTCTCCGGCGACGGGTTCAGCGACGCGGGCGCGTACATGCTGCAGGACCGCATGGTCTTCCAGACGCTGATGGAGTTCGGCCTGCGCTCACGCCTCGGCCGCACCCTCGAACTGACCCGGACCGCCGCCGCCGAGGTGCACCTTCCCGACGCCGCCGCCGTCGCAGCCCTGCTGCGGGAAGCCCACCAGCGCCTCCCCGGGCAGATCACCCTCCCCACCGACGACGCCGACTACATCGTCTACCTGCGCGGTCTGCTGGAGCGGATGCGGCTGCGCGGGGCGCTGTTCCACCCGTGGCTGAAGGAGTACATCGCCCAGGCCGGTGCCCGGCGCTGGCCGATCTGGGGTGGGCGGCCCACCGGCATGCCCGCGTTCCCTCGGGGTCTGGCCGCACCCACCTTCCCGGTCCTCGGGCGCCTCGGTACCTCCGACTTCGACTCACTGGCCCGCGACAACACCTGGTTCGCCGACTGGGGGCACCGGACCCTCGGCTGTGAGCGACGCGAGGCCCGTGCCCTCGCCGAACAAGCCATGAAGCTGCTCGCGCAGCAAGAAGTGCTGGCGACCTACCCGGCCGACGGCGGCTCGACCGTCTTCGCCCTCAGGCCGCGCACCATCATGGTGCACAGCCTCGCCACCGACCCGTCGTCTCCTGACGACGCCGGCGGGGCAGACGGAACCGACGGACCGAGCGTCAACGACCACGGCGTCCGCTGCGACAGCTGCACCTGGCGGCAGACGGTCCCGCCCGGCCGACGCGACGACTGGCTCGGCACACCCTGCCTGCGTTTCCTGTGTGGCGGCCGCTTCACCACCGACGACCGCGACTACAGCGAGGACTACTACCGTCGCCTCTACACGGTCGACCGGCCCGGTGACGTCCTCACCGCCGAGCACACGGGCGCGCTCAGCCGAGCCCGCCGCGAGGAGGTCGAGCAGGCCTTCAAGAACCGCCCCTCGCCCTTCGACCCCAACGTGCTGACCTGCACACCCACCCTTGAACTCGGCATCGACATCGGTGACTTGTCGGCCGTCCTGCTCGCCTCGCTCCCACCCGCGCCCGCCAACTACGCGCAACGCATCGGCCGCGCCGGCCGCAGCACGGGCAACTCGCTGACCGTCACCTTCGTACCGCGCGGCGCCCGCAACCAGTACTACCTGCACGCACCCGAGGAGATGCTCGCGGGCCGGATCATCCCGCCGGACTGCTACCTGGACGCCTCCGAGATCCTGCGTCGCCAGTACCTGGCGTTCCTGCTGGACCGGGCCGCCGACCGCAGTCTGTGGCGGGGGACGATGATGCCCGAGGAGCCCATGCCGCACCGCATCGGCACGCTCTTCACCAAGGGGCTGGCCGAGGACGGCTGGTTCCGCCGCTTCCTCGACGTCGCCCACGCCCGCCACGCTGAACTCGCGGGCTCCTTCGTCCAGCTCTTCCCCGGCATGTCACCCGAGGCCGAGCAGGGCCTGCGGCAGTTCGCGCAGCTGGAGCTGGAGCAGACCGTCGGCCAGGCCGCCACCGCCTGGCGCAAACGTCTTGAGGCGCTGCGCTCCCGGTCCCGGCAGATCGGCCGGGCCTTCGACGCACTGTCCACCGCCTCCGGCGACCGCGAACGCGACGAACAGCGCCGCCAGCTCTACGCGGAGCGCCGGTCCGTCAGCAGGCGCAGGGACGCCCTGGTCGGTGAGAACTCGATCAACGCCATGGTCCGTCTGGGCCTGCTGCCCAACTACACGCTCCACGACGACGCCACGCTCCTGGACGCCACCCTGTGGTGGAAGGACGCCGACGGCGAGTTCCAGGACCAGCTGACCGAGTACGGGCGCGGCTCACGCATGGGCCTGCTGGAACTCGCGCCCGGCAACACCTTCCACACCGACGGCTACAAATACATCATCAACGGCCTGGATTTGGGCGCCGGCGAGGGCGACACCGCCTACGCCAAGTGGCGGCTGTGCCCGGAGTGCGGCTACGTCGCCACCGCCGAGTCCGGGCTGGACCTCACCGCCTGCCCGCGCTGCCAGACCCCGCAGATCGCCGACCCCGGCTCACTCCACACCGTGCTCGTACCGGAGCGGGTCACCGCCCGCGAGCGGCGTGAGGACGCACGGCTCACCGACGAGCGCGACGAGCGTGAGCGGCGCCGGTTCAACGACATCACGCTGGTGGACATCGACCCCGAGCAGCCGCAGGGACTCCGCGCCTGGAAGCGGGTCGGGGAGTTGCCTTTCGGTGTGGAGTTCGCGCGGGTGGCCACCATCCGCACCCTCAACCTGGGCCCGGCCGCCGTCGCGGGCCCCGAGCACCAGATCGCCGGTGACGATGTCCAGGTGCCCGGCTTCGAGACCTGCCTGGAGTGCGGGGCCGTACGCGGCGTGCACCCCCAGGCATGGGACCGGGCCGCCGAGCGGATCGGTACCCGGCACGCGTACTGGTGCGGCCACAAGGACGACGGGATCGCCGCGGAGACGGCCTCCATGCAGAAGCTCGTCCTCGCGCACGAGCTGACGACGCAGGCGCTGCGGATCCTGCTGCCCGTCTCCACGATGGAACTGCAGACCCGGCTCGTGTCGTTCAAGGCCGCGCTGCTGCTGGGCATAACCAAGCACTTCGGCGGCGCTCCGGACCATCTGCGCGTCGTTCCCGCGACCATGCCGGGCGGCACCCGGGAACTGCGTCGCCGCTTCCTGGTGCTGCACGACTCCATGCCGGGCGGCACCGGTTATCTGGAGCACCTCGCCGACGCCGCCGTACTGCACCGGGTGCTCACCCTCGCCCAGACCGCACTGCGCGACTGCCCCTGCGGCAAGGAGAACCTGCGCACTCCCTGTCATCGCTGTCTGCTGCCGCACGTCAACAGCAGTGAACATCCCTTCGCGTCGCTGCGGGTCGCCAGGGAGCTCCTGGACGAGATCCTCACGGGCTGGGACACCGAGCGCGTCGACACCCTGTCCGGGGTGCGGATCGACCAGCTCGCCGAGAGCGAGCTGGAGAAGCAGTTCGTCCGCACCCTCGTGGACTGGGGCAGTCGCCGTCCGGAGTCCGGCTCGGTGACGCCCCGCGCCGGGGAGCGCGGCATGGAGTACGAACTACGCTTCACCCGCCCCGACGGCAGCGGCACCCGCTGGCTCTTCCAGGACCATGTGCGACAGCTGACCTCCGCGCCCAGTGAGCCGGACTACCTGCTGACCCGGATCGACGGACCGTCGACACGCATCGCGGTCTTCCTGGACGGCTACGCCTTCCACGCCAGCACCGGCATCAACCGGATCGCCGACGACGCCGCAAAGCGGGAGGCACTTCGGGCCGAGGGCATGCAGGTGTGGCAGTTCACGCACGCGGACGTCATGGCCTGGAAGGCGGCGGTGGAGGGGACCGCCGAGGACCGCGAGGTGCGCACACCTGCCGAACCACTGCTCGGGGAGGGCGCGTTGCGCACGGCCCGCCAGATCCACCAGATGCTGACGGGCGGCCCACGCCCCGACGACACGCTGGATCCGGTGCTGCGCAACCCGGTCGAGACGCTGCTCGCGGTGCTCGCCGATCCCGACGCGGAGCGGTGGTCCCGCAGGGCTGCCGCGTTGATCAGTGGTTTCGCCGGGGGCGGAGCGGCGCGGCAGCCGATCGACCGGCGTGCGGTGGGCGAGCGGCTCCCGGACGTGCTGGCGGGCGGCGCACTCCCGGTGCCCGGCGACCCGGCCGCCGCCGACGCTATCGCGATGGACGTCCGCACCCTGGGCGGGCTGCGCGTCATCGGGCTGCTCGACCGGCGGGCCGAGCCCGCGACCGGGCAGCCCGGGATGTCCGCCTGGTCGGCCTTCACCGTGCTGGACGACCGCGACGAGGCCGTCGCCGAGCCGGGCCATCGTGTGCGGTGGGCGGACTGGCTGCGGTGGTCCAATCTGCTGCAGCTGCTGACGGGCGACCGGGGGGCGGCGCTGCCGCGCTCGTTCCACCAGATCGCGATGTCCACGGCCGGGCAGCTGGACCCGCACGCGGTCGCGCTCCTCACGGGTGCGCTGCCCACCGCCACCGGCCTGCCCGAGCAGTTGCCGGAGCCGTGGGCGGAGGCCGTCGAGTGGGCCTCCTCGCAGGCCGAGGAACTGCTGTTCGCCCTGTGCCGGGAAGCCCGCACCCGTCACTTCGGCGCCCCGGAGGTCGGCTTCGAACTCGACGACCGGGTGGCTCAGCAGGCGGAACTCGCCTGGCCGGACGCCAGGGTGGCGGTGTTCCTCGACGCGGACGAGCACCGCGACGCCGCCTTCGCGGCGGCCGGCTGGCACGTCGTACACGCGGAGACAGTTGATGTGGCCGAGTTGGCCGAGCGTTTGGAGAATGTGTGATGTCCAAGGCCCAGGTCGTCATGGCGGACGTCTTCGGCAAGTACTACGACAAGCTCGACGGGTCGGTCCAGGCGCAGGTCCTGCAGTTCATCATGAAGATGCAGCGCGACCCGGACGCCAACGGGCTGAACCTCAAGCCGCCGAAGGGCGCCGAGGACAAGCGGGTGCGCACGGCCAGGATCAACGACAACTTCCGTGCGGTGCTGATGCACTACGCCGACCGGATCTACTACCTGGTCGCGGTGCTGCCGCACGACGACGCATACACCCTCGCGTCCCACATCATCTTCGACATCAACAAGGTCACCGGCGGCGTCGAGCTGATCAACCTCGCGAGCCTCCACGGCACCCTGAGCGGGCAGCCCGTCCAGGCCCCCGCCACCGCGGAACCCTCCGTCTTCGCCCATGTCTCCGACGCCGACTTCGACCGGCTCGGCGTGCATCCCTCCGTCGTGCCGGCGTTGCGTGAGATCCGCAGCATCGACGCGATACTCGGGTTCGTGGAGCACCTGCCCAAGCTCGCCAGGGACGTGATCCTCTGCCTCGCCGACGGCATGACCGTCGAGGCCGTCTGGGAGCAGGTCAGCTCCGTCGCCGCGACCAGTGACACCGTCGACCCGGACGACTACGAGGCCGCCAACGAGCGCCCCGCGACCAAGGAGTCCTTCGTCGTCACCGGCGACGTCGCCGAGTTCGGCCGGATCATGTCCGAGCCGCTGTCGGCCTGGCGGATCTTCCTTCACCCGGCCCAGCGCGCCCTCGCCGAGCGCAAGACCCCCAACAAGGGCTCGGTGCGGGTCACGGGCGGTCCCGGTACCGGCAAGACCGTCGTCGCCCTGCACCGGGTCAAGGCCTTGGCCGAGCGGCTGCCGCCGGGCCAGGCGATTCTGCTCACCACCTACACCACCACCCTCGCCGAACTCCTGCGTTCGCTGCTGGAGGACCTCGGCGGCACCCAGCTCACCGCGAAGGTGGACGTCCGCAACATCGACAAGGTCGCCTACGGCATCGCCAAGGAGACGTTCGGCGCGAAGACCCCCAAGTCTCTCGGCGACGACGAGATCCGCAAGCGCTGGGAGGACCTGGCCGAGGAGCAGCAGCCGCACCGCTGGGACGCGCGCTTCCTGGAGACCGAATGGAAGCAGGTCGTGCTCGCCCAGGACGTGCGCAGCCGTGACGAGTACCTCGCCGCCAGTCGGGCCGGTCGTGGTCGGCGCCTCAACCGCCCGGAGAGGGCGCAGGTATGGGGACTGATCGAGGCTTTCGAGCATCGGCTGGACGCGGCCGGTGAGGTCGGCGTCACCCAACTGGCCGCGCAGGCCGCCCGGATCGCCTCCGGCTGGAGCGACGAGAGCCGACCGTACCGGCACATCGTGGTGGACGAGGCCCAGGATCTGCACGCCGCGCACTGGAAACTGCTCCGGGCGCTGGTCCCGGTCGGCGAGGACGACCTGTTCATCGTCGGCGACGCCCACCAACGGATCTACGACAACCGGACCACGCTGAGCGCCCATGGCATCAACGTGCGGGGAAGGCGCTCCAGGCGGCTGACCCTCAACTACCGCACGACCCGTCAGATCCTCGGAACCTCGCTGGGCCTGCTGGGCGACGCGAGCTTCGACGATCTCGACGACGCCACCGAGGACCTGGGCGGCTACCGGTCGGTTCTCGGCGGAGCGAAGCCCGAGTTGATCGAGTACTCCTCCACGGCCGCCGAGCTCGCGGGCCTGGCCGGACGGATCGAGGAGTGGCTGGGCGAAGGTCTCAAGGAGGACGAGATCGTCGTCACCGCCCGGACCAACAAGCTCGCGGACGCGGCGGTTCAGGCGTTGCACGGTGCGGGGATCAAGGCGGTCAGGGTGAAGCCGCGGCAGACTCCGGCGATCGGTTCCGGGGTGCACGTGATGACGATGCACCGGATCAAGGGTTTGGAGTACCGGGCGGTCGCGATCATCGGAGTGGGGGCGGATTACGTGCCGCAGTCCGGCGCTGTCACCCCGGTTTCCGAGGACCGTACCCAACACGACCGTGACCTGCAGCGCGAGCGCTCGCTGCTGTTCGTCGCGGCCACCAGGGCACGCGAACAGCTCTCCATCACCTGGGCGGGACCCCGCAGCCCGTTCCTGGAGGGAAGCCACTGACCTGCGGTGACTCGGCACAACGCCGCCGCGTTAGAGTCACCACGGAGCCGGCCGTCGTCCGGCTCTCACCTCAGAACGGGATCCGGGCGGACGAGACATGTACCTGAAGAACCTTCGCCTACGGAACATCAGGTCGTTCCACGGTGCGCGTAACGTCGACCTGGACCTGACCAGGCCTGACGGCTCATACGCCGGCTGGACGGTGCTGGCGGGCCGCAACGGTTCAGGGAAGACGACCCTGCTGCGCGCGGTCGCCCTGACGATCAGCGGACCCGCCGTGGCCCGCAGTCTCGTCCCCGGCTTCGACACGTGGGTCTCGCGGGACCAGACGGTGGCGAAGGCCGAGGTGTGCCTGGTCCATGACCCGGAGCAGGATCAGTTCACCACGGGGCGGCGTCCGGTCCGGCCGATCTGGGCAGGGCTGCGCTGGACCGCGGCCGAGCAGACGTCACTGTCCGGCAAGCCGGGTTCCAGCAGGGCAGGGCAGCCGGCGCTGAACACCATCGGCTACCAAAAGGAACGCCCCGTCGCCCAGCGCGGCCCATGGGCGGACAACCCGGTGGGATGGTTCTGCGCGGGGTACGGGCCCTTCCGCAGGCTCGCCGGGGGCTCGAGCGACATCCAGCGGTTGATGTCCAGCTCAGGTGCGGTCGCCCGGCTGACGAGCCTCTTCCACGAGGACGCGTCGCTGGCGGAAGGCGTGAGCTGGCTCATCGAACAGCACCTGCGCGCATTCGAGGACAAGGACGGCGCCCGGGACCTCAAGGCGGCCGCCCTGGCCATCCTGGGCGACGACCTGCTGCCCGACGACTACCGGATCGACAGCGTCGACTCCGAGGGCCTGTGGGTGGTCAACCGAGACCATCGTTTCCCGCTGCGGGAGATGAGCGACGGTTACCGAACGGTGGCGGCCCTCGTCGTGGACATTCTCAAGCAGATCCACGACGCCTACGGCCAACTCGTCCTCGACACGACGGACGGCACACCGAACGTTCCGAGTCCAGGGGTCGTCATCATCGACGAGATCGACGCCCACCTGCACGTCTCCTGGCAGAAGCGCATCGGCGGCTGGCTGAAGGCGCACTTCCCGAACATCCAGTTCGTCGTCACCACGCACAGCCCCTACATCTGCCAGGCTGCGGACCCGGGGGGTCTGATCCGGCTGCCGGGTCCGGACGAGGAGGGTCCTGTGGAGGTGGTGCCCGAGCACCTCTACGACCGCGTCATCTTCGGCAGCGGCGACGACGCCGTACTCTCGGACCTGTTCGGGCTCGACACCCCCTATTCGGACCGGGCCGAACAGAAGCGGGAGGAACTCCTCGCTCTCGAACTGGACGTGGTTCGGGGCAGGGCCAGCGACGAGGAAAAGGCCCAGTACCGCCACCTGAAGCGCAAGTTGGCCAGTTCCCCGGCTACTCGCGTCGATGAAATCGCAGCCCGGCTCAAGTCCCGCCGCCCGCGGCGCGATTCATGATCCGTGTAACAAGGGTGACACTCCCACAGCC
Source organism: Streptomyces sp. MB09-02B (assembly GCF_033794485.1). NCBI lineage: Bacteria > Bacillati > Actinomycetota > Actinomycetes > Kitasatosporales > Streptomycetaceae > Streptomyces > Streptomyces sp. MB09-02B. The sequence goes on along the minus strand of NZ_JARGEE010000109.1, from coordinate 14,561 downwards.
AACGCTGACTTCAATGGCCGGCTACGCCGGCGACATCGGTCAGGCCGCCGTTCCCAAGCAGCGAGCCAAGCAGTTATGGAAGCACACGACCGTCCGGAGGCACATACACCCAGTACTGAAAAGCGCCCTCGCGGAGATGGCGCCAGGGTTGGAACGCTGTATGTACTGCGGGGACAACCAGGGCACCGACATCGACCACTTCGAGCCCGTCCATGTCAATCCGTTACGGACCTTCGACTGGAACAACCACCTCCTGGCATGCTCCCTGTGCAACAGCCACCTCAAGCGTGACCTCTTCCCCCTCGCCGGCGACGGCACGCCTCTGCTCATCGACCCGAGCTCTGAGGATCCTGCTCCGCACCTGCACCTCTCGCTAGCTGCCGGCGACTACCTCGACCTCACAGACAGGGGTACCGCGACGATCAAGGTTTTTCGTCTCAATCGGAGCATTCTCGTCCGGGGACGGCGCAACGCGTATCGGATCACCCCGCTCCTACTGGACAAGTGGCGTGCCGCCTTCGAGAAGGACGACCTGGAGGAAGCGGCAGCCTGTGCGGCGACCATCTGGGAGCAGCCCACCGCCGACGTTGTTCATGCGATGTTCCACCAGGCAGTCGCCCCGGGCGCCGCGGACATCTTCACGGACGAGACCGACACCCTCGCTCTGCTTCGCGATCCGGTGATCCGTACCGGGCTGCTGGGCACCTGTTGAGTCGGCGCCCGGCACCAGCGGGTTCTCGCTGGATAAGCCCCCTGACGTGGTCAAGGAGAAAACCCCACATGCCTGCGCCACGGCTACCAGCCGTCGCGCAAGCATGTCCTGTTTCCGCAGGTGAGAGGCGCAGTACCCGGACCGCCACCGCCTCACCCCCTCATCGAGCCCATCACGAGGCTCAAGGCCCCAGAAACGACGAATACCGGTGAGTCACATGACTCGACCGGTATTTCGTGAACGCCTCGGGACGATCTCGTGAACGTCCCTGCGATGCGATGTGTCCGAGGGGGGACTTGAACCCCCACGCCCGATAAAGGGCACTAGCACCTCAAGCTAGCGCGTCTGCCATTCCGCCACCCGGACCAGGTGTCTGCCGCCTGGCCGGGGGTGTTCCCCGCGGCGACATGGACAACAATACCAAGGTTTCGGAGCGCCCTTCACCTGCATATCCGGGCTCCGGGCGGGGTCGTGCGAGCCCTGCGAGCAGGGTCGCACGACCTCACCTCGGGTGATCGGACGGTTACTTTCCGGCCGGGTCAGGCGACGGACGGCATGAGGTGGTACTCGGGGAAGTTCCCCGGCAGCCGCTCCCCCGCCGGGCCCCGGGTGACCGCCTTGACGAGCAGGTCGCCGCCGACGAAGGCGCCCCGCCAGGAGGCGCCGAAGCCGCCGAAGAGCTCGTCGCGGTCGCCGCGGGAGCGGGGCCTGCCGTGGCCGACCTTGAACGCCCGGATCTGGGGTGCGAGCCGCTCGTACGTCGCCCGGTCGTCGGTGGACAGGGCGGCGACGAGCGCGCCGTTCGAGGCGTTCATCGCGGCGAGCAGCTCGGCCTCGGTGTCGACCAGGACGATCGTGTCGACCGGGCCGAAGGGTTCCGCGTGGTGGAGCGGGGAGGACGGGGGCGGGTCGAGGAGGGTGACGGGCTGGACGTACGCGGCGGTGTCCTGGCCCGGCAGGAAGCGCGCGTCGGCGAGCCGGCCCCGGTGCAGCGGGACGGCGCCCCGGTCGACGGCCTCGGCTACCTGGTCGGTGAGTTCCTTGGCCTTGGCCGCGTTGATGACGGGGCCGAAGTCGAGCGTCGGGTACGGGTCGTCCGGGTGCTCCACGGCCAGCGGATGGCCCACCCGGAGGGTGCGGACCGCCGGGAGGTACGCCGCGAGGAACTCGTCGAACAGTTCGCGCTGGACGACGAAGCGCGGGTACGCCGTGCAGCGCTGTTTGCCGTAGTCGAAGAGTTTGGGGATGACGGCGGACAGGGTGTCCCAGTCGGTGTGGTTCCAGATGCCCCAGGTGTTCAGGCCCTCCTGTTCCAGGATGTGGCGCTTGCCGAGGTCGGCGACGGCCGTGGCGACCGCGGCGCCGGTGTCGCGGCCGCCGACGAAGGAGACGCAGCCGATCTCGGGGGCGCGGACCAGCGCCTCGGACAGCTCGCGTCCGCTGCCGCTGACGAGGGTGACGGGGATGCCCTCGCGGGCGGCCAGCGCGGCGGCGAGGGTGAGGCAGGCGACGCCGCCGTCGGTGGGGGTCTTGGCGATGACGGCGTTGCCCGCCAGGGCCTGGACCAGCATCGCGTGGACGAGCACGCTCATCGGGTAGTTCCAGCTGGCGATGTTGGAGACCGGGCCGTCGAGGGGGACGCGCCCCTCGACCATGGGTTCGATGCCGTCGACGTACCAGCGGACGCCGTCGATGGCCCGGTCCACGTCGGCCTGCGCCAGCCGCCAGGGCTTGCCGATCTCCCAGACGAGGAGCAGGGCGAGCAGTTCGCGGTGCTGGGTGAGGGCGTCGAGGGTGGCGGCGACCCGGGCGCGGCGTTCGGCGAGGGGGACGTGGCGCCAGGCGCGGTGCTGGTCGAGGGAGGCCCTGACCGCCCGGTGCGCGGTGGTGCCGTCCAGGCGGGGCGGGCCCGCGACGGGGCTGCCGTCGACGGGGCTGGTGGCGGGGAGTGCCCGGCCGTCGGCCTGCCAGGAGCCGTTCCAGAGGTTGAGGACCCGGTCGTCACGGAAGGCCTCGGGGGCGACGGCCATGCATCGCCGCCAGGCGTCGGTCCAGGCCGTGCCGGACTTCAGGGTGAGGGTGGCGGGGGTGAGGGTGGGTGGTGCCATGGGTGTCTCCGCTCTCGGTGCACAGTCGGGGGCGGGAGGTGCGCCGGCCCCGTGCGGGGCCGGGCGAGCAGGTGCGGTGCGCGAAAGGTCAGCCCTCGGCCTCCAGGGCGGCGAGCACCAGGCGGGCCGTCTCCGTGGGAGTGCTGCCGACCCGCACGCCGACCGCTTCCAGGGCCTCCTTCTTCGCCTGCGCCGTACCGGAGGAGCCGGAGACGATCGCGCCGGCGTGGCCCATCGTCTTGCCCTCGGGGGCGGTGAACCCGGCGATGTAGCCGACGACGGGCTTGGTGACGTGGTCGCGGACGTACGCGGCGGCCCGTTCCTCGGCGTCGCCGCCGATCTCGCCGATGAGGACGATCAGTTCGGTGTCGGGGTCGTCCTGGAAGGCGGCGAGGCAGTCGATGTGGGTGGTGCCGACGACGGGGTCGCCGCCGATGCCGACGCAGGTGGAGAAGCCGATGTCGCGCAGCTCGTACATGAGTTGGTAGGTGAGGGTGCCGGACTTGGAGACCAGGCCGATGCGTCCCGGCTTGGTGATGTCGGCGGGGATGATGCCGGCGTCGGCCTGGCCGGGGGTGATCAGGCCGGGGCAGTTGGGGCCGATGATCCGGGTGCCCCGGGACCGCGCGTACGCCGTGAAGGCGACCGAGTCGTGGACGGGGATGCCCTCGGTGATGACGACGGCGAGGCCGATGCCGGCGTCGGCGGCCTCGACGACGGCCGCCTTGGCGAAGGCGGGCGGGACGAAGACGACGGTGACGTCGGCGCCGGTGACCTCGATGCCCTCGGCGACCGAGCCGAAGACGGGGACGGCTCGGTCATCGAAGTCGACGGTGCGGCCGGCCTTGCGGGGGTTGACGCCGCCGACGACGTTCGTGCCGGCCGCGAGCATGCGGCGGGTGTGCTTCATGCCCTCGCCGCCGGTCATGCCCTGGACGAGGACTTTGCTCTCCTTGGTGAGGTAGATGGCCATGTCCGGGCTCCTCAGTTCGCGTGGGCGAGGTCGGCGGCGCGGCGCGCGGCGCCGTCCATGGTGGTGGCCTGGTGGACCAGGGGGTGGTCGCGGTCGTCGAGAATCGACCGGCCGCGTACGGCGTTGTTGCCGTCGAGGCGGACGACCAGCGGCTTGGTCAACTGGACGCTGTCCAGGGCCTGGACGATGCCGTCGGCGACGGCGTCGCAGGCGGTGATCCCGCCGAAGACGTTGACGAGGACGGACTTCACGTCGGGGTCGGAGAGGATGACGGACAGGCCGTCGGCCATGATCTGCGCGGAGGCGCCGCCGCCGATGTCGAGAAAGTTGGCGGGGCGGGCGCCGCAACCCGCGACCACGTCGAGGGTCGACATGACGAGTCCGGCGCCGTTGCCGATGACGCCGACCTCGCCGTCCAGTTTCACGTAGTTGAGGCCCTTGGCGGCGGCAGCGGCCTCCAGCGGGTCGTCGTGCGCGAAGCCCTCGTCTCCCCAACGGGTCTGCCGGAAGCTCGCGTTGTCGTCCAGGGTGACCTTGCCGTCGAGGGCGAGGATGCCGCCCTGTTCGGTGCGGACGAGCGGGTTGACCTCGACGAGGAGGGCGTCCTCGCGGGTCAGCACCTGCCAGAGCCGCATCAGGACGTCGACGGTCTGCGGGGGCAGGCCCGCCGCCTCGGCGATCTCGGACGCCTTCGCGGAGGTGACGCCTTCTACGGGGTCGATCGGGATCCGGGCCACGGCCTCGGGCCTGCTCGCCGCCACCTCCTCAATGTCCATGCCGCCCTCGGCCGAGGCGATCGCGAGGAAGCGGCCGACGGCGCGGTCGAGGACGTAGGAGACGTAGAACTCGCTCTCGATCGCCACGGGTTCGGCGATCATCACTGTGCGGACCGTGTGGCCCTTGATGTCCATGCCGAGGATCTGCCGTGCGGTCAGCTCGGTGGCTGCGGGGTCGGCCGCGAGCTTCACCCCGCCCGCCTTGCCGCGTCCGCCGGTCTTCACCTGAGCCTTGACGACGACGCGTCCGCCGAGTCGGCGGGCGATCTCGCGGGCTTCCTTGGGCGAGTCGGTGACCTCCGCCCGTGGCACCGAGATGCCGTGTTCCTCGAAGAGTTCCCTTGCCTGGTGCTCGAACAGGTCCATTCCGGCTCCTGACTCAAAAGTGCCGCACGCCCCCTGGACACCACCCACCGGATGCGGGATAACAAGCTTCATACAGTATTCGTCGACTGTATGCAATCAACGCGAGCACACTCCAATCCCCTACGAAGGGACAGGACTTCGCCATGCCCGACGGCAACAGCCAGGACCTCATTTCCGGTGGTCACCTCGTCGCGAAGGCACTCAAAGCGGAGGGTGTGGAGGTCATCTACACCCTGTGCGGCGGCCACATCATCGACATCTACGACGGCTGCGTCGACGAGGGCATCGAGGTCGTCGACGTACGCCACGAACAGGTCGCCGCCCACGCCGCCGACGGCTACGCCCGCATCACCGGCAAGCCCGGCTGCGCGGTCGTCACCGCCGGCCCCGGTACGACCGACGCCGTGACCGGTGTCGCCAACGCCTTCCGCGCGGAGTCCCCGATGCTGCTGATCGGCGGTCAGGGCGCGCACACCCAGCACAAGATGGGGTCCCTCCAGGACCTGCCGCACGTCGACATGATGACGCCGATCACCAAGTTCGCGGCGACCGTGCCGGACACGGCCCGCGCCGCCGACATGGTGTCGATGGCGTTCCGCGAGTGCTACCACGGGGCTCCGGGGCCCTCCTTCCTGGAGATCCCGCGCGACGTCCTCGACGCCAAGGTGCCCGTGGAGAAAGCGCGCGTGCCGAAGGCCGGCGCCTACCGTGCCTCCACCCGCTCCGCCGGTGACCCCGAGGCGATCGAGAAGCTCGCCGACCTGCTGGTGCACGCCGAGAAGCCCGCGATCCTGCTGGGCAGCCAGGTGTGGACCACACGCGGCACCGAGTCCGCGATCGAGCTGGTGCGCACGCTCAACATCCCGGCGTACATGAACGGCGCGGGGCGCGGCACCCTGCCGCCCGGCGACCCGCACCACTTCCAGCTCTCCCGCCGCTACGCCTTCTCCAACGCCGACGTCATCGTCATCGTCGGCACGCCCTTCGACTTCCGCATGGGCTACGGCAAGCGGCTGTCGCAGGACGCGACCGTCGTGCAGATCGACCTCGACTACCGGACCGTCGGCAAGAACCGCGACATCGACCTCGGAATCGTCGGCGACGCGGGTCTTGTGCTCAAGTCCGTGACGGAGGCGGCTTCCGGACGCATCAACGGAGGCGCGTCGAAGCGCAAGGAGTGGCTCGACGAGCTGCGCGCCGCCGAACAGACCGCCATCGAGAAGCGGCTGCCCAGCCTGAAGTCGGACGCCTCGCCGATCCACCCCTACCGGCTGGTCAGCGAGATCAACGACTTCCTCACCGAGGACTCCATCTACATCGGCGACGGCGGCGACATCGTCACCTTCTCCGGTCAGGTCGTGCAGCCCAAGTCACCCGGGCACTGGATGGACCCGGGCCCCCTCGGCACCCTCGGCGTCGGCGTCCCCTTCGTGCTCGCCGCCAAGAAGGCACGGCCCGACAAGGAGGTGGTGGCCCTCTTCGGTGACGGCGCCTTCTCCCTCACCGGCTGGGACTTCGAGACCCTCGTCCGCTACGACCTCCCCTTCGTCGGGATCATCGGCAACAACTCCTCCATGAACCAGATCCGTTACGGCCAGAAGGCCAAGTACGGCGAGGAACGCGAGCGCGTCGGCAACACCCTCGGCGACGTCCACTACGACAAGTTCGCCCAGATGCTGGGCGGATACGGCGAGGAGGTCCGCGACCCCGCCGACATCGGCCCCGCGCTCCGGCGCGCCCGCGAGTCCGGCAAGCCGTCGCTCATCAACGTCTGGGTCGACCCGGACGCGTACGCCCCCGGAACCATGAACCAGACGATGTACAAGTGAGGTGCCCCCGATGACCCCCACCGCAGCAACGTCCGGCGCAGGCACGTCGACCAAGGCTCTCGAAGGCATCCGCGTCCTCGACATGACGCACGTCCAGTCCGGCCCGTCCGCCACCCAACTCCTCGCCTGGCTCGGCGCGGACGTGGTGAAGCTGGAGGCGCCGACCGGGGACATCACGCGCAAGCAGCTGCGCGACCTCCCGGACGTCGACTCCCTCTACTTCACGATGCTCAACTGCAACAAGCGGAGCATCACCCTCAACACCAAGACCGAGCGCGGCAAGGAGATCCTCACCGAGCTGATCCGGCGCTCCGACGTCATGGTCGAGAACTTCGGACCGGGCGCGGTCGACCGCATGGGCTTCACCTGGGACCGCATCCAGGAGATCAATCCGCGTATCGTCTATGCCTCCATCAAGGGGTTCGGGGACGGTCCGTACACCAACTTCAAGGCGTACGAGGTGGTCGCGCAGGCCATGGGCGGGTCCATGGCGACGACCGGCTTCGAGGACGGACCGCCGCTGGCGACGGGGGCCCAGATCGGGGACTCGGGCACGGGCATCCACGCCGTGGCGGGAATCCTCGCGGCGCTCTACCAACGGGAGAGCACCGGGCGCGGCCAGCGGGTCAACGTGGCCATGCAGCACGCCGTCCTCAACCTCTGTCGGGTGAAGCTGAGGGACCAGCAGCGGCTGGCACATGGCCCGCTCCGTGAATATCCCAACGACGACTTCGGCGACGAGGTTCCCAGGTCCGGGAACGCGTCCGGCGGCGGCCAGCCCGGCTGGGCCGTCAAGTGCGCGCCGGGCGGCCCGAACGACTACGTGTACGTCATCGTCCAGCCCGTCGGCTGGCAGCCGCTCAGCGAACTCATCGGCCGGCCGGAGCTCGCGGACGACCCCGAGTGGGCGACGCCGGAGGCCCGCCTCCCCAAGCTCAACAAGATGTTCCAGCTGATCGAGGAGTGGTCGTCCACCCTGCCCAAGTGGGAGGTGCTGGAGCGGCTCAACGCCCACAACATCCCGTGCGGGCCGATCCTCTCCACCAAGGAGATCATCGAGGACGAGTCGCTGGTCTCCAACGAGATGGTCGTCACCGTGCCGCACCCCGAGCGCGGCGAGTTCGTGACCGTCGGCAGCCCGCTGAAGCTGTCCGACTCCCCGGTGGACGTGGTCAGTTCACCGCTGCTCGGCGAGCACAACGAAGAGGTCTACGTCGGTGAGCTGGGGCTCGGCGACGAGGAGCTGCGCCTGCTCAAGTCGAACGGAGTGATCTGATTGATGGCCGAAGACCGGGTGCTGAGGGTGCGCGGGCTCCTCGACGCCGTACGGGCCGAGGGCCGGAGCGCGCTGACCGCTCCCGAGGGCAAGGTGATCGCCGACGCGTACGGGATCGCCGTACCCGGCGAGGCGTTGGCGCGGGACGTCGACGAGGCGGTGTCGTACGCGGCGCGCTTCGGCGGGCCGGTGGTGATGAAGATCGTGTCGCCGGACATCCTCCACAAGACCGACGCGGGCGGTGTGATCGTCGGAGTGGAAGGCGCCGGTGACGTACGGGCCGCGTTCCACACGATCGTCGACAACGCGCGCGCGTACGCCCCCGGTGCCCGTATCGAGGGCGTCCAGGTGCAGGAGCTGCTGCCGAAGGGGCAGGAGGTCATCGTCGGGGCGGTGACGGACCCGACGTTCGGGAAGGTGGTCGCGTTCGGGCTCGGCGGGGTCCTGGTCGAGGTCCTCAAGGACGTGACGTTCCGGCTCGCGCCGGTCGACGCGGACGAGGCGCTCTCCATGCTGGACTCGATCCGCGCGGCGGAGATCCTGCGCGGGGTGCGCGGGGCGGCGGCGGTGGACCGGTGGGCGATCGCCGAGCAGATCCGCCGGGTCTCCGAACTCGTCGCGGACTTCCCCGAGATCGCCGAGGTGGACCTCAACCCGGTGATCGCGACGCCGGAGGGCGCGGTCGCGGCGGACATCCGGGTGATCCTCGCGGAGTCGGTGCCGAAGCCGAGGCGCAGGTACACGCGCGAGGAGATCCTCACGTCGATGCGGCGGCTGATGCAGCCCGCGTCGGTGGCCGTGGTCGGGGCCTCCAACGAACAGGGCAAGATCGGCAACTCGGTGATGCGCAACCTCGTCGACGGGGGTTTCGCCGGCGAGATCCATCCGGTGAACCCCAAGGCCGATGACATTCTGGGCCGCAAGGCGTACAAGAGTGTCACGGACGTTCCCGGTGAGGTGGATGTGGCGATCTTCGCGATCCCCGCCAAGTTCGTGGCCTCGGCGCTGGAGGAGGTGGGTCGCAAGGGCATCCCCAACGCCGTACTGATCCCCTCGGGTTTCGCGGAGACCGGCGAGCACGAGCTGCAGGACGAAATCGTGGCCATCGCCGAACGGCACGGCATCCGGCTGCTCGGGCCGAACATCTACGGCTACTACTCGACCTGGCAGGACCTCTGCGCAACGTTCTGCACGCCGTACGACGTCAAGGGCGGGGTGGCGCTCACCTCGCAGTCCGGCGGCATCGGCATGGCCATCCTGGGCTTCGCGCGGACCACGAAGACGGGCGTGTCGGCGATCGTCGGGCTCGGCAACAAGTCGGACCTGGACGAGGACGACCTGCTCACCTGGTTCGGCGAGGACCCGCACACCGAGTGCATCGCGATGCACCTGGAGGATCTGAAGGACGGACGGGCCTTCGTGGAGGCGGCGCGGGCGACCGTCCCGAAGAAGCCGGTCGTGGTCCTGAAGGCGGGCCGTACGGCCGCCGGGGCGAAGGCGGCGGGCTCGCACACCGGCGCGCTGGCGGGCGACGACGCCGTGTACGAGGACATCCTCAAGCAGGCGGGTGTCATCAGGGCGCCGGGGCTGAACGACATGCTGGAGTACGCGCGCGCGTTGCCGGTGCTCCCCGCTCCGCAGGGCGACAACGTCGTGATCATCACGGGGGCCGGCGGCAGTGGCGTACTGCTGTCGGACGCGGTGACCGACAACGGGCTGCACCTGATGGAGATCCCGCCGGACCTGGACGCGTCGTTCCGGAAGTTCATCCCGCCGTTCGGGGCGGCCGGCAACCCGGTCGACATCACCGGCGGCGAGCCTCCGTCGACGTACGAGGCGACGATCCGGCTGGGCCTGGAGGACCCGCGCATCCACGCGCTCGTCCTCGGCTACTGGCACACCATCGTCACTCCCCCGATGGTCTTCGCGGAGCTCACCGCGCGTGTGGTGGCCGAGTTCCGCGAACGGGGCGTCGAGAAGCCGGTCGTGGCCTCGCTCGCGGGCGATGTCGAGGTGGAGGAGGCCTGCCAGTACCTCTTCGAGCGGGGAGTCGTGGCGTACCCGTACACGACCGAGAAGCCGGTGGCGGTGCTCGGCGCGAAGTACCGCTGGGCGCGCGCCGCAGGGCTGTTGGGGGGCGGTCGATGAGCTGAGCGACTGCTCGAACCACGGGGCCTGCGGCGACCGCTCACCGCGGGCCCCGGCGCAAAGAAGCACGGACAGGGGGCGCTGGCCAGACTTCTTCCACGCGGAGGGTTCGATCGACATGGCAACAACTGACATCTCCACACCCGTCCCCTACCGGGAGGTGACGGACGCCAACGGCCGGATGTACCGGATCGGCGAGTCCGACCTGGACATCATGGGGCGCAAACGCAAGTGGATGGTCATCCTGCCGTGGGTGGGCATGATGGGCATCAGCTCGGCGGAGTACGCGTTCGCGTCCGCCGAGGAGACCCTGCACACGGCGCACAGCTGGAGCAACCAGCACATCTTCTGGATGCTGGGCGTCTGGGTGTTCTTCCAGGCCGCGGTGGCCTTCCCGGCGGGGAAGCTGCGCGAGAGCGGCAAACTGCCCGCCCGCTGGGCGATGATGCTGGGCGCCGTCGGCACCCTGCTCGGATACGTGTCCCTGGCGTTCGCACCGCACGTCGTCGTCGCGTACATCGGGTTCGGCATGTTCAGCGGTATGGGCGCCGGCATGGTGTATGCGACCTGCGTGAACATGGTCGGCAAGTGGTACCCGGAGCGCAAGGGCGGCAAGACCGGCTTCGTCAACGGCGGTTTCGCCTACGGCTCGGTGCCCTTCGTGTTCATCTTCACCGGCTACATGGACCTGACGAACTTCCGCTGGGTGCTCGTCTGCGTCGGTGTGTTCCTCGCGGCGGTCGTCGCCGTGGCGGGCTACTTCTTCCAGGACCCGCCGAAGAACTGGTGGCCGGCCGAGGTCGACCCGCTGCGCAAGCCGGACGACCCGCGCGCGCGGCGCGCAATGGAGAAGAACCCGCCGGCTGTGAAGCAGTACACGCCGAGCGAGGCCTGGCGCACGGGCCGGGTGGCGCTGATGTGGTTCTGTCTGCTGTGCACCTCGGGTGTGAACATCTTCGGCATCGCCTTCCAGGTGCCGTTCGGCAACGAGGCGGGCTTCGCGGGCGGGATCGTGGCCACCGCCATGTCCCTGAAGGCGATCGTCAACGGCACGGGACGCGGTGTCATCGGCTGGCTCTCCGACCGTTACGGCCGCAAGCAGTGCCTGATCTTCGTCTGCATCGTGCTGGGCCTGTCCCAGTACGGCATCCTGTGGTCCGGCAACATCGGCAACCTGCCGCTCTTCCTGGTGTTCTCCAGCATCTCCGGCTTCGGCGGCGGCGCCATCTTCCCGATGTTCGCGGCGATGACCGCGGACTACTTCGGGGAGAACAACAACGCCTCCAACTACGGTCTGGTCTACAGCTCCAAGCTGGTGTCCGGCCTGCTCGGTTCCGGTATGGGCGCCGTGGTCGTGGGCGCCTGGGACTACGCGGGCGCCTTCGTGCTCGCCGGTTCCATCTCGCTGTTCGCCGGGTTCGTGGCGATCTTCCTGCATCCGCCGGGGCGGCCCCGCTCCCGGCACATCGCTCCCAACCCGCGTCCGCTCGGTGACGAAGTGGCCTGAGAAGTGGCCTGACGCCTCCGCGTACGGCAGCAGGCGGCCGCCCCGTGGTACGGGACCACGGGGCGGCCGCCTGCTGCCGTTGTCGTCCGGTGCCGGTCAGCACTTCTCCCGCAGCGAGTGCAGGTGCTCGCTGGAGCGGCGGGCGAAGGTGAAGGACTCGGCGGGGTTGTCGTGCTCGGCCTGCCAGTGGTGGGCGAGCCGGTGGCCCTTCAGCCGGGTGACGGCCGAGATGAACTTCTGGTAGTCGATGTCGCCGTCGCCGACGTCGACCATGCGGTAGCCGAAGGGGTTCGACGGGTCGCTGTCGCCGTCCTTGACGTGGAAGAGCGGGTAGCGGTTCGGGCGGCGCAGGACGTAGTCGAGGGGCTCGAAGGGCGCGGAGGTGCCGTCGGGCCGCTTGGAGAACCGGAACTGGGCCACGTACGCCCAGAAGATGTCCATCTCCAGGAAGACCAGGTCGGGGTCGGTCTCCCGGAGCAGCACGTCGTAGAGGCGGACCTTGGGGTTGTCGGTGGCGAAGGAGAACTCCTCGGAGTGGTTGTGCTGGTAGAACTTCATGCCCCGCGCCCTGGCAGCGGCGCCGTAGGTGTTGAACTCGTGGGCGGCCCGCTTCATCGCGTCGACGGTCATGCCGTAGCGGAAGGGACCGGCGGCGGTACCGATGTGCTTGAGGCCGAGGGCCTGGGCGTCGTCGAGGACCTTGGTGAGGTTCTGGGCGAAGGTGTACGCGTTCGGGTCGCTCGCGTAGTAGCCGACGTGGCTGCCGATCGGGGTGAGGCCGTGGTTGCGGGCCAGGCGCTTGAGCTGGGCGAGGGTGATGGGGCCCGCCGAGCCCTGGGTGTAGCCGGCGAACTCGACCTCGTCGTAGCCGTACTTCTCCAGCTCGGCGAAGACGGGGGCGAAGCCGAGGGTGGAGACCTTGTCGCGCAGGCTGTAGAGCTGGATGCCGAGGCGGCCGGGCGGGAGGACGGGGCGGCCCCGGCCCTTGCCCGTGGCTCCGGTGGCGGTCGCGGCCTCGGTCCCCGCGGCCTGTGCCGGGGCGGCCGCGCCCAGCAGGGCGGCGACCGTGGCGCCGGCGGCCACGCCGAGCATGCCTCGTCTGCTGAGGCGGTGAGTGAGTTCGGGATCCGGCTGGTGGGTGCGGCTCATGCTGGAACTCCTCTGGGTGGGCGGGCGTTGTCAGTGGTGAGTGCTTCACTTGTGACCAGTCAGGACCTGTGGGTCCTGGGCACCGGTCAGGACAGACCGGCAAGTCGGAGCAGGAGTGCTTTCACATCGGTGGCCGCCACGCGGTCACCGACGGCTCGGGGGGTGGAGCAGATGATGAGCGGACCGTCGTCGTCGCTCGTGGGAAGGCGGCCGTGGCTGCCGCGAATAGGCGAGGGGTCCAGCGGCACGACCGCCATGCGGTAGCGCAGCCCGAGTTTCTTGCGGGCCAGTGCCGTGGCCGCCTTGAGCTTCACCAGCGGGTCGAGCGGGTCCATGAACAGCTCGACCGGGTCGTAGCCGGGTTTGCGATGGATCTCGACGGTGCGTGCGAAGTCGGGCGCGCGGTCGTCGTCGAGCCAGTAGTAGTACGTGAACCAGGCGTCCGGCTCCGCGACGGCGACGAACTCGCCGGAGCGCGGATGGTCGAGGTGATGGGCCTTCTTGCCCTCGTCGTCGAGGAGTTGATCGATCCCGGGCAGGTCCGTGAGGGCTTCCCTGGTGGCGTCCATGTCCTCGGCGCGGCGTACGTACACATGGGCGATCTGGTGGTCGGCGACCGCGAAGGCGCGTGAGGCCATCAGGTCGAGGTACTCCATGCCGTCCTGGGTGTGCACGTCGAGGAGGCCTGCGCGGCGCAGGGCGCGGTTGATGTCGACGGGACGGTTCACGCGGGTGATGCCGTACTCGGAGAGCGCGACGACGGTTCGGCCTTCCGCGCGGGCGTCGTCGAGCAGGGGTGCCACGGCCTGGTCCAGGTCGGCGGCCGCCTTCAGGGAGCGCGGGTCGTCGGGGCCGAAGCGCTGCAGGTCGTAGTCGAGGTGGGGGAGGTAGCACAGGGCCAGGTCGGGGCGGCGGGTGCGGACGACGTGGCGGGTCGCGTCGATGATCCAGCGGCTGGAGACCAGGTCGGCGCCCGGTCCCCAGAAGTGGAACAGGGGGAACGTGCCGAGTTTCGCGGTGAGTTCGTCGTGCAGGGCCGGGGGCCGGGTGTAGCAGTCGGGTTCCTTGCGGCCGTCGGAGTAGTAGATCGGACGGGGGGTGACGGTGATGTCGGTGTCGGCGCCCATGGCGTACCACCAGCAGATGTTGGCGACCGTGTAGCCGGGGTGGGCGCGGCGGGCGGCGTCCCAGAGTCTGTCGCCGGCGACGAGGCCGTTGTGCTGGCGCCAGAGCAGGACGTCGCCGAGTTCGCGGAAGTACCAGCCGTTGCCGACGATGCCGTGTTCGGCGGGGAGTGTGCCGGTGAGGAAGGTGGACTGGGCGGTGCAGGTGACGGCGGGCAGGACGGTGCCGAGCGGAGCACGGGAGCCGGACTGTCCGAGGGCTTTGAGGTGGGGCATGTGGTCGAGGAGACGGGGGGTGAGGCCGACGACGTCCAGGACGAGGAGGGGGGTGGGCCCGGCATCGGGTCGCGAAGGGAAGGCTGCCTCGGGGGTCATGGCAGCTCCTTGAGACCGAGGTCCGTCAGCAGGTCGCGGGCGAGGGCGAGTTCGGCGGCGATGCCGTCGGCGAGCTGGGCGCGGGTGCTGGGGCGCAGTTCGCTGGGCAGCGCCTGCCAGGTGTAGGTCTCGACCTCCAGATGGCGGGTGAGGGGGTGGGCGCCGCCGACCAGGTGGGCCAGGGCCGTCTTGAGGACCGGGAGTGTGGAGGTGAGGGG
>NZ_JARGEE010000108.1:0-23293 GCF_033794485.1 Streptomyces sp. MB09-02B | reverse complement strand
TACCGCCTGCTGCGGTTGCTCTTGCTTCCCACCTGGCACTACTCCCTCTGGAACCTCACGTCCCAGTCTCCAGGTGTCCAACACCAAGGGGAAGCTTCACCTTCAGACGTCCGCGACCGCGCAACTCGGCGAAGATTCGGGTCAGGTGCAGGCGCAGGCTGTCGTAACGGGCCCGGTACAGCTCGTGAGCGGGATGCCCGTCGGTCGTGGCCTCACTCGAGATGACGCTGTGCAGCTGGATCAGCCCGGGTCGGGCCTCGTTGGCGTGCACGACCCGCAGTTGAGTCCGCAGAATATCCAGGTCATCGGCTTCCCGGACGATAGCGGCCGTCTCCCGCTCGTGTGCGGCGAGTACCTCGACCAGCAGTTCCGCCTTGCTGTCGAAGTGGTGCAGCAGGCCGGTCTGACTGATGCCGGCCCGCTCTGCGATCTCCTTCATGGTGGCGCCATGGAAGCCTCCCACGCCGAATGCCTCGACGCAGGCGTCGAGAATCTTCTGTCGCACCTCGGCGGTCTTCGCGTAGGACCCTCGGGGGCCGCGGGCCCCGCTGCTCGCTGTCTTCGCCCGCTTTGTCACGGGGAGAGCATAGGGCGCGCCCCGGCACCTGTCTCAATATAGAAGCATGGTTATATTTTTAGAGGTGGCGGGGTCAGCTGGCCGCATCCGCCGGAGTCGGTGTCCTGCTGATCTGAGTGTTGTTCGTCGACAACTCCGTTCACCGGGCTTTCCGAAGGGTGCGCGAAGGATTGTCGGCGCGCTGTCGGGGCACCGCCCGAGCGGTGCCCCGACAGGTCCCGGTCAGACGCGGCGGCGGGTGAAGCGCTGGTTGGGGTTGCCGGTGTAGGTCCACTGGGAGATGCGGGCACCGTCGGTGGTCAAGTACTCCCAGACATCCATGGCCAGGCCGGACTCCCGGTTGACGAGGCTGATCACGTCACCGCCGTGGTCGACCACGCGCCACTGCTGGCCGGTGGCGCCGCTGTCGGCCTGCTGGACGACGTCCGCGCCGGTCGCGGTGCCCGTGGGCTGGAGGAACAGGCCACTGTGCCGTGCTTTGACGCGGACGTGGCCGCCGCCGGCATCGATGAACTCGAACTGCTGGTTGGGGCGACTGCTGGTGGTCCGCTGGACGAGCCGTGCGCCGGCGGCGGTGGAAGCCTCGTTGATCTCGGCGGCCTTGCCGCTGTGCTGGGCCAGCAGGGTGTAGGGGCCGGGACCGCCGGGCGATTCGCCCAGCTGGGCTTCCCACCTGGTGTTGGACCCGGACGCGTCAGCCGGGAGGCGGTCCCGTGCGGCGGTGTCGCCGTACATGGTCCAGCGGGCCCAGTCGACGACGGTCCTCGGAAAGCGCTGGTCGCTCCAGAAGCTGGTGTGGCTGCCGCCGACGAAGGTGAGGAACGCCTTGGGCCAGGCCATCTCCGTGTACGCCTGGCGGGCCGAGGAGTACTGCGTGGTCGAGTCCCGGTCGCCGTGGACGAACAGGACCTTGGCGGAGACCGAGGCGGCGGGGTTGCCCATGTCCTCGCAGGACTGCGGGTTGGCGGAGATGATCCGGCTGTCGGGCCAGGCGGTGAGCAGGCCATGGGTGATCATGCCGCCCAGGGAGTGGCCCGAGACGCCGACGCCGATACCGGTGTTGATGTGCCCGGCCAGCGGTCCGCTCGCGTTGAGCGCGAGGGTGTTGGTGAGGACCTGCGAGACGTCCTTGGAGGTGTTGCCGTTTCTGACGTCGGTGAAGTCGTGGTTGAAGTGCGGGGCGGGGACGACGAAGCCCGCCGAGGCCAGGGCCCGGATGATGAACAGGGAGTTCTGCGGGCTGCTTTGGAAGCCGTGGGTGAAGTTGTAGACGGGGAAGACACCGCCCGCGACCGGGGCGTTCGTCACCGGGTTGCCGCCGGCGGTGCCGGTGGCCGGGTAGTAGACGTAGGTGGTGCACGGGCGGCTGCCGCGGGTCCAGTTGTACCGGCGCACACCGACCGCGAACGGCGTGGTCGGCGCCGTGTCCAACGGCCCGACGGCGGCGGGTGCCTGCCCCGCGCCGAGCAGGGACAGGCCCAGGCCTGTCGCTCCGGCCGCGCTCATGCTGAGGAATGTCCGTCGTCGCACGGTCATGGAAGTCTCCTTGGGTGCAGGGATGGGTGCAGGGATGGGTGTAGCGATTGACGTTCGGCTGGGCCTGTTGCCGGGTGCGTCCGGTCGGCGAACAGATCGCCTGGACGCGCGGCGGGACGTGCCACACCCGAGAGGCGGCGCGACCGGAAGAAGGCCCGTGGTGGTCGGCCGTGGTGTACGGGTAAGCGGTCTTGGCGCACGCCGCCTTCTGGTCCTTCGCTTGGCGATGGGGGCTATGAGGTGGTCAAGCTGTGTTCGCCGCGTCCGGGAACGACGTCGATGACCGCCGTGACCGGGCCTGTGCGGGTCGTCCCGGTGACTGTCACTTCACCCGGCTTGTCGGTCGCGCCGGGTGGCAACGGCTGCCAGCGGACCGGGACACCGGTGATCGTGTTGTTGGCGGTGGTGAGCATGCGGATGGAGGAGGGCAGCTTCGGGGCGGCTCCCACCACGGTGGCGGTGTAGATGGTGTCCTGGAGGATGCGCTTGGCGCGGCTGGCGTTGAAGACGTCGATGGACGCGTGCGGCTCCCATGTGTTCGCCAGTCCGGGCACGGCCCGGAACATCGGTTGGTAGCCGGCCGGCTCCCACACCAGAACACCTGAACCTCGGTTGTCGACCACGTCGTTGGCGGCCTGGAACACCCTCCGGATGGCGTCCGCCTGGCCCTGAATCGTTCGCGGGAAGGGTGAGTTGGGCAACGGCGAGCCGTCGCCACCCGAGGCGGGGTAGGCGGTTTCGGCGATGTCGATCTCGTAGCCGGGATGGGTGGTGGCCATGGTGTTCAGGTTGTGATCCAGCGCCTCGGGCGTACCGTGCCACTCCGGGTAGTACGAGATGGCCAGCACATCCGGGTTCTGGCCCTTCGCCTTCACCCGGGTGAGGAACTGATTCCAGAACTCCATGGTTTTGGCGAGCTTGTCCTTGTCGACGATCACGTGTATCTCGACCTTGGATGTCGGTGACGCGTCGCGTACGGCCTTGATCCCGGCCGCGGCCAGGGTGGTGAACCGGTCCCACGCCTGGTCGTAGAGCTTCTGCTCCGCAGGGTCGGTTGACCGCCAGTACTTCCACAGCAGGCCACCGCCGGGCTTGGACTGGTAGATATCGGCCTGGTCGACGAAGTACGGCGGATTCGTGGTGCCGATGTGGGCCGCCTCGCTGCCGTACATGAAGCCATTGATGATCTCGTTGCCGACGGCCACCTTCTCCGGCGTGGTGCCCTGCCGGATCAACCGCTTCAGATAGTCGGCGGTGAAGTCGTACACGGCCCGGGACAGGTCCGCGAACTCCAGCTCGGCCCAGACGCGTGGTTTTGGTTGCTTGCTCGGATCCGCCCACGAGTCCGCGTAGTGGAAGTCGATCCCCAGTCCCATGCCCCGCTGCTTGATCCACTTGGCTGAGACCAGCGAGCGCTCCGGGCCCTGGCGCGGTACCGGCGTCGGTTGACCGGTGCTCTCGCTGCGTGGTTCGTTGAATATCCGCAGCCGGCTGTACTCGATGCCACGGTCCTTGGCCACGTCGAGCAGGTGTGGCCCGGCGCCGCGGTCTTGGGCCAGGGGGTCGACCCAGTACTGCTGGTCCTGGACGTCGTCCATCCAGGACAGATCGGCGCCGAGGGTGAGGTCCTCGCGCAGGTAGTTGAAGACCTGAAGCTCGCTGACACCTGCCCGGGCACGGCCCGGCCCATCTGTGAAGGTCAGCCGGACGAAGCGCGTTGCCGGCCGGGTGAACAGGTGCACCTCCCCCCGCGAAACGGCGCGGTTGTGGGATCTGTCGGCGATGGTCTTCCACCGGCGGCCGTCGGATGAAGTCTCGACGACGTACCGGTGGGCCATGCCACGATCCGGGAAGAGCACCTTGACCTTACGCAGGTTGTCGTAGGTTCCACCGAGGTCGACGGTGAGCCACTGCCGGGCGCCGGCACGACCGGGTTGCCAGGACGTCGTGGGGTCGCCGTCGATGGCCAGACGGGCGGTCGGCGAGCCTGTGGCGGCCGTCGCCGAGGCCCAGGGCTTGGCAGCGATATTGCTTTCGATCGGCTTGATGTCCGCGGTTCCGAAGGTCGCGTGGGCCGGCGCGGGCACCATGAGTAAGGTCGCGGACACCATGGTGACCAACGTCGTGGTGCCCGCGATGACGCGGGGCAGACGCTTGCTGCTCATGTCCTTCTCCTGACGGTGTGACGTACTTGCGGCGGGTGCTGTTTCCCACGCGGTCGGCCGTCGTTCTCAATGGCACCGGACGTGATCCTGTGCGCTCTGCCGGTCGAAGAGACCGGCAGAGCGTGGGATGTCAGCCAGTGGCGGCACCGACATCGAGGTAGTCGACGTTGGGTAGTCCGGCTTCCGTGGTCGGATCCAATCGGATGGTGTTGCTGCCGGCGTTCAGCGGGACGGTCACGGTCTTGGTCGTCCACGTCGTCCACGCACCGGTGGACTCGAACGAAACGGTCCCCACCGTGGATCCGTTGACGATCAGGTTCGCCGGCCTCGCACCGCTGGTGGAGCCATTGGCGAACCGGACCGCCACCGTCGCCGTACCAGCGGTCGCCGGGGTCACCGTGAACTGCGCGAAGGCCCCCGCAGCGGCACTGCCGTTGCAGAACCCGCTACCGGAAAAGCCCGCTTGGTTCGAGTCGATCGTGCCCTGGCACACCGCCGGTGCGGTCTCCGCCTCGTAACGCCCCGCAGGCGCTGGTGTGTCGGCAGAGGTCTTGACGAGTGAGAGCTGGTCGACGGTGACGCCGCTCGAACCCGACGCCCGCACGGTGACGGTGGCGGCCCCGCTGGGCAGCGCGATGCCGGTGAGCTCGCGTTTGGCCCAGCCGCTCGACGACGGGATGCCGAGGGTGCGTTGGCTGCCGTTGGCGCCGGTGATCACGATCTGTCCGGCGCTGCCCCGAGCGTGCAGGGAAAGGGTGTAGGTGCCTGCGGGCACCGACTCGATCCGCTGCTCGACGCCGCCGCTGTTGCTCACCTGGAGGGCGAAGCGAGACCCGTTCACACCACCGTTGACGTTGGTCACCGAACCGCCGAGGTTCCGCCATCCCCGCACGCTGGAGACGATGATGCGGTCGGCCTGGATGTCGGGGTTGAGGATGTAGTTGTTCGCCTGCCCGACACGCCACTCTCCGGTCGTGGCGTTGAACTGCCACTGGCTCACCGAGTGGAACTGCGGCCGTGCGCCGGTCTTGGTGATCGGCACCCACTGGTTGTATCCGATGCCGTTCCAGGCGAAGTCGGCCCAGCGGTCGCCGGCGTAGATCACCGTGTTCTGCTTGGTGCCCTTGACCGTCACGAAGAACCCGGTCTGGGTCACGTGGCTGTAGTCCATCTCGGTGCCGGCAAGGACGTACTCGCTGCTGTACGAGCCCTGAACGTTGCTGCCGGTCGACTCATTGACGTAGTTGACCGAGGTGTTCCAGCCGTGCAGGTCCGACGCCGCGTGGTAGTACTTTCCGTCGAGCTTGAACATGGCGTTGCCCTCGCGACCGGCGCCGCGGCGGATCTCCACGCCTGGCTCGATCCGCAGCGAGTCGGACTCCCGGAACTTGGCCACGAAGCCGCGCGAGCGTCCTTCGCGGTTGGAGAAGATCAGGTAGTCCTTGCCGTCGTCGTCGGTGAAGACGGTCTGATCCCCGGTGCCGGTTGTGGGCGAGTTGGTGATCTGGGTCTGGAAGTAGCCGTAATCGAAGGTGTCGGTGGGTGAGTCGCCCTGCAGCAGCAGAACGCCGTGCCCGCCCCTGCCCGTGTGCCACATCTGCACGGCGAGCACGTACTTGCCGGTGTTCTCGTTGTACGAGACGCCGAGCCGCCCGACCCAGCCCGCACCCCCCAGGTTGGCGCCACTGCCCACGCCGGTGGAACGCGTCGCGACCCGGTTCTCGAACTTCCAGTTCACCAGGTCCTTGGACGAGTACACGGGGATCGAGACGAAGCTGACGTTGCCGTCGTACTTCCTCGTCGGATTGGCCCGGTAGAGCTCGGCACCGGTGTAGTGCACGCCGTACCAGTAGTAGGTGTCGCCGAACTTGAAGACCCCACCGCCCTGCGAATGGATGGGGTTGCCGCTGGTGTCGTTCCAGAAGGTGTTGTTCGTGATGGTCCGGAACGTGCCATCGTCGGCGGCCTTCAGGTCGGCGGCGGAAGTCATCAGCGCCGTCTTGGCGGTGGCGACCTCCGAGGTGGTGGCCGACGTGTCGTCGGCGACACCCGCCGCGGCGGTCAACGCCTTGGCGAAGGGCTTCCAGGAGTCAGCCGTGTACTTCGACGGAGTGCGTGTCCGGTAGTCGGACACCAGGTACTCGAGGCCGCGATCCACCACCGGTGCGGCGGCGGCACCCTGGTCCTGGAGCGCCGTTGCCGATGTCTTCGCCGCCGGTGTCTCCGTTGCAGATGTCCCCGCCGCAGCGGTGCCCGCCGAGAGCGGTGCCGCTAACGCCACGGACAGCAGTGCGGCGGCGGCCACCTTCCAGTACTTCGAAACGACACGCGATCTTTGCTTCACGACGTCACCTTCCATCGTTCTCAAAGGCGCCGAGATCCGGCGCACTTCCGTTGAAGGGCAGTCCCACGGCGGTGCCCTTGTCGATCAGGGCACTGTTCGCCGCAGGGCGGAGGTGGGGCAGCACGGGCAGGCTCCCGTCGGCCTGGCGGGGCGCGTCCCAGCCGGACGTCGACACACTGTGGAACTGGGAGTCCGACAGGGGGACGCCGAGGTTCCAGGAGTTGTACGCGGCGTTCGTGCCGGTCATGTACGACGTCGGCGTACCGGTGTAGGCGAGGTTGTTGCGCAGGTTGCCCCGGCCGACGGCGGCGCCGCTCGAGTCGACGCCACGCATGTTGAAGTTGGGGTGGTTTCCGTAGCCGGTGTTGTTGAAGAAGTCGTTGGCCACCGGGTGGTGGTTGGCGTAGAAGCCGGCCGCCTTGTTGTGGAACGCGACCGAGGTGCGGACGGTGTGCTTCGGCGCGTTGGCCTCGTAGTCGCCCCCGTAACCGCCCGATTTGAAGCCGGCTCCGTTGCCGGAGGGCGTCGTCGTCCCCGGGATGTACCCGTTGCGCCAGGCCCACGAGTTCTCGATGATCACAGGCGAGTAGGTGGAGATGAGGTCGAACCCGTCGTCGGCGTTCCACCACGCGCGGCAACCCCGGAACACGTTCGCGGCGCGGCCGGCCGGCGTGTAATGCGCACCGAACCCGTCGGCGTTCTCGCCGGGCCCGTCATTGCTGCGCAGGTCGTAGTTGTCGTGCGAGTCCGAGTTGAGGACGAGGTTGCCGGCCCCGCCGTTGATGAACAGGCCGGTACCCATGTGGTGGTGGGTGTTGATCTGCTCGAAGACGCCGTTGCTGCCGGAAACCCAGATCCCCCAGGACTCGGCGTTACGGTTGTTGTTCTGGGGAACGCCCTTGACTTCCAGTCCTTTGAGGTGGATCCAGCTGC
This sequence comes from Streptomyces sp. MB09-02B, assembly GCF_033794485.1. NCBI lineage: Bacteria > Bacillati > Actinomycetota > Actinomycetes > Kitasatosporales > Streptomycetaceae > Streptomyces > Streptomyces sp. MB09-02B. The sequence continues at coordinate 15,738 of NZ_JARGEE010000108.1, read as the reverse complement.
CGGTGACGTTGAAGCCCTTGATGCGGCAGTTGTCCGTCATCCGCGAGAAGTCGAAGACCGGTTTCTCGCCCGGAAGGGCCCAGTACCGGATCGGGTTGCCCGAGCTGCCGCTCTTGTTCAGGGTGATCGCGTCGACTCTGGCGGTCTGGCTCGAACAGGCGCTGTTCGCGCGGGTGTAGGCGTAGGTGCCGCCCCGGAAGTAGACCGTGTCGCCCGCCTTGGCGACGGCCTGTGCACGGGCGATCGATGCCCACGGAGCGGCCTGCGTACCTGCTGCTCCGTCGTTCCCGTTCGGGGCGACGTAGTAGGTGTTTCCGGCCGCAGCGGCGCTTGCGGACGCCGAGCCGGGGGACAGGGCGACGGAACTCGCCGTGACCACCGAGAGCAGGAGGGCAGGGGTGCCGAACTTCGCGGTTCTCACAGCGTCATCTCCCGAGTCAGGTGATTTTTCCCGTGTGGCAGTAGGACTCGTGCCTGTCTGAAGAACTCAGCGCAGGTACGAAAGCTGTTTTCGAAGGGCGGGACCACGCGCGTGCTTCTTCAGAACTTCATGGCGCCGGCGGCCAGGTTGGCGATGAAGTGGCGCGAGCCGATCAGGAAGACCCCGATCAGCGGGATCACGGACATGAGCGCTCCGGCGATGACCATCGACTGGTCTGTGGTGTAGACGCCGTTCAGCTGCTGCACGGCCACTTGCAGTGTCACCTTGCCCGGGTCGGTCATCACGATCAGTGGCCACAGGTAGTCGTTCCAGATGTGGAAGAAGGTGAAGATCCCCAGGAACGCCAGCCCCGGGCGCAGCACCGGCAGCCCCACCGTCCACCACTGGCGGAAGAACCCGGCCCCGTCGACCCTCGACGCCTGGATCAGCTCGTCGGCGATCGCCCCCTGCGCGTACTGGCGCATCCAGAAGATTCCGAAAGCGTTGGCCGCACCGGGAATGATCAGCGCTTTGAGCGAGCCGACCCAGCCGAGCCAGGCCAGCGTGACGAACTGCGGCACCAGCGCCAGTTGCATCGGAATCATGAAGGTGGCCAGCACGATCCAGAACAGCACCCTCCGCCCGGGGAAGTCGTATTTGGCGAAGGCGAAGGCGGCCAGCGAGTCGAAGAGCAGCACCAGGAACGTCACGGATGTGGCGGCCACGACGGTGATGCCCATCGACCCCCAGAAGTCGATCCCGTCGAACACCTTGTTCATGTTCTCCCACAGGTGGGGGCCGGGGATCAGCTTGGGCGGGTAGGCGAAGATGTCCCCGGTGGTGTTCGAGGCCATCACGAACATCCAGTAGAACGGGAAGATCGTGATCAGCACGCCCAGCAGGAGCACGGCGTGGCCCACGATCGTCCGCGACCGGGCGGCGTTCTCAGCGCGCACGGGACTTCCCCTTCCGCTTGCCGGTGCCGATCGCGTCCTCGTCCCGGCCGCCGATCAGCCGCCAGTTGATGACGGAGAACACCGCGATCAGGAGGAACAGCGCCCAGCCGACGGCCGCGCCATAGCCGAACCGGTTGAAGATGAACGCCTGTTGGTACAGGTAGAGCACGATGGTGGTGGCCTCGCCGCCGGGCCCGCCGACGTTCCCGTTGTCGTCCACCGGGAACAGCACCTGCGGCTCGGTGAACAGTTGCAGCCCGCCGATGGTGGAGGTGACGGCGACGAACAGGATCACCGGGCGGAGCATCGGGAGGGTGATCCGGAAGAAGGTCTGGCGGTTGCCGGCGCCGTCGACCTTGGCCGCCTCGAACACGTCGCTGGAGATGGCCTGCAGGCCGGCCAGGCAGATGATGGCGTTGTAGCCGACCCACCGCCAGGTGGTGATCGCCGCCACGGCGACCTTCATCGCCCACGGGTCGGACAGCCAGCCGACCTCGCCGGCGTGGATCGCCCGCAGCGCGCTGTTGAGCAGCCCGGAGCTGTCGCTGAAGACCGAGCCGAGCACCAGGGTCATCGCCACGATCGAGGTGATGTTCGGGACGAAGTAGGCCACCCGGTAGAACCCCTTGAACCGCACGGCGGTGTGCAGGGCATAGGCGATGACCAGTGCCAGGAAGATCATCGGGGCGGTGGACAGGATCCAGATGATCAGGGTGTTGCCGATCGACTGCCAGAAGTCGGAGTCGGTCACCAGGTACGCGTAGTTGTCCCAGCCGATCGACTGCATCTCTCCGATGCCGTCCCACGACATGAACGACAGGTAGACGGAGAAGCCGACCGGGAAGAGGCCGAAGACGGCGAAGAGGACGAAGAACGGGGACACTGCCGCATACATCGGCCAGTAGCGGCGCCAGCCGGGCAGCGGCCTGGACCCGTCCAGCGTCGGCGTGGCGGCGTTCCCGCGCGGCTTGACGGCCTTCCCACCCAGGGAATCGGCGGGGCCCATTCAGATCGCCCCCTCGCGGGTGAGTTCGCGCTCGATGGTGGCTTGGGCGTCCCTCCATGCCGTGTCGACGTTCTTGCCGGACTCGACGTTGGCGAGCTCGGCGGCGAAGACGGGGTCGATCACCCGGTCGTACGGGCTCCGGTAGACGGTCCTGACCTGCTGCGCCGAGGGGCCGAACACCTCGATGGTGCGCTGTCCGCCGTAGAAGGGCCGGGGCTCACGCATCTCCGGTCTCGTGAAGGAGCGCGGCGAAGACGGGAACAGCGACATCTCCGTGAACGCCTTGACCTGGTTCTCCGGAGACTGCAGCCAGGTGATGAACTTGTAGGCCGCCTCGGGGTTCTTGGAGTACTGGGTGATCGCCAGGAACGAACCGCCGACATTGCCCGCACCGCCGGGCGGGTCGGCCACCCGCCACTCGCCCTCGGTCTTCGGCGCGGCCGACTCCGGGAAGGCGAGGCCCCACCACACCGCGCCGATACCGATCGGCTGGCGGCCGCTGGTGATCACTCCGTACAAGTCGGGGGAGCCCTCCGGGGCGCCCGCCGACAGGCCGTCCCTGCCGATCCGGTAGGCCAGTTCGAATGCCTCGCGCAGTTCGTCTCGGTCGCCGATGTACCGGCCGTCCTGGGCCATGAACTTGCTGGCCAGCTGGCCGAGCCGGATGCTCCAGACGTGGCGGATGTTGGGGCAGATCACCGCGCGCCCCTGGGACTTCCGCAGTTCCTTGCCCAGGGCGATGAAGCCGTCCCAGTCCGGGGCCCGGGCGGCGAGCTCCTTCGGGTCGGTGGTGATCCCGGCTTCCTTGAGCAGGTCGGTGCGGTAGAACAGCCCGGTGGGGCCGGTGTCCATGGGGAACGCGATCATCCGGCCGTCGGGCGTGATGCACTCGTTCCACTTCCAGTCCAGGTACCGGCTCTTCAGCTCGGCCGCGCCGAAGTCGTTGAGGTCGACGAACGCGTCCTGGTTGGGGAAGTAGGTGGCCACGTCGGAGTTGATGCCGATGATGTCCGGCACCAGGGACTTGCCGGCGAGCGCGGTACGCACCTTGGTGTTGAAGTGGCCGCCGATGTTGGTGCGGCTGATTCTGTAGCCCTCGGCTCCGGGAATGCCCTTCGTCTCGGCCCGGGCGACCAGCTCGTCGCTCACCGACCGGTCCCAGGTCCACAGCGTGATCTCGTCCGCGTCGCCGAGTGAGCGCTGCGACCCGCAGCCGACCGGCCCGAACCCTCCGGCGGCCGCTCCGGCGCCCAGCGCCAGAAACCGTCTTCGTGACACTGCCATGGACGCGTGTACCACCTTCCGAGCGAGCGGCCCACCCCCTGATCGCTCGGGCGGTGGCCGAACAGACATCGCGAACGGCTGCTCTGGTTGAACGGGGGCGGCGTGCTTGAGGAGGTTCAGCACTGCCGCCGACACGCTGCACACATCGCTGCCCACGAGCGGCGGTGCGGACCTCATGGCCCACAGGACGAAGTGGCCGCGCAGCTCCGTGCCCGTAAGCCCGGGCGGCCGACCTCCGGCACGCCCCGGCCGTTGTTTTCGGTGATCCACGCGAACGCGGCCACGTGGTCGCCGACGATGTCCTTGGGCGAGCACCAGTCGTACGTGAGGCAGCCCGGGCCCGAAGCGGCGAACTGGCGGGTGTCCTGTGCGTGCCCGGGCTGCGTTGGCCGTCGGGTGGGTGGTGGAGTACGGCGCGCACGTCGTGTCCACCGGCACCGCGCAGATGCCGGACTCCAGTTCCTCGCTGTGCAGTTGGCCGCCGAGGGCTCCGACCCGCACGCTGGTCCGGAACCACCGCAACTGTCGAGCCGACCAGCCGTGACTCACCCATGGAACGGCCTCCTGTCACCACCGATGCGGAGATTGCCTCGCCGGTCGTACCCTCGCCCCGGCCTCTGCCTCCGCCTTCGTCGCACGCCGTGGCCCGGTCGGAGCCAAGCCGCTTCCGCACGCCACCGTCAGGTAGGGACGACTGTGTCCTCGGTCTGCGGCACCGCCGTCATCGAGGCCACCCGCGAACCGACCGGCGTCGGTTCGCGCCTACCGCCGCGTGCTACCTGAGATACGCGGCGAGCGGGAGGTTCTGGCGGCGCACGTCACCGGCGACGAGCCCCGCGACCCGCTGGGCGCCGTAGGTGTCGAAGTGGGTGTGGTCGTTGCAGAAGAAGGTGCCCAGGGGACCGCTGCCTCCGTAGTCGCCGTTGTTCGGGCAGAAGCGCAGACTGTTGTAGAGCGAGACGCTGAGCGTCTGCAGGTCGATGACAGGGGCCCTGGTGGCGGATCCGACGGCGAAGGTCTCGTTGACGAAGCCGCGGTTCTTGGTCGCTGTGCCGCCGGAGCAGGTGATGGCGGCCACCGGGGTGAGCAGCACCGGGTGCGCGCCCCGGGCCAGGGCGGCCTGGACCATCATGGTCATCAGCTGTCGGTACCGGGCCGGGCCGACGTGCCGGGGGCAGGTCGAGGAGGAGTCGTTGATGCCGAACTGGATGAACAGGTAGTCACCGGCCTTCATTCCGGTGCCCGAGTTCAGCATCGCCTGCCAGCGTGACGAGTACGTGGTGGACGTGAGGCGGCACTCACCGTCCGAGCCCTTGGTGCTGCTCACGTTCCCCTCGTACAGCCAGGTCTGGATGCTGCGGCCTCCGACCGCCTGGTTCTTGACGGTCACGTCGCTGTTGAACAGGGCGTCGAACTGGCTGCCCCAGCCGAACGGACAACGGCCGGAACTCGGGTTGGCCATGGTGGAGTCACCGGCCAGCCACACGGTGACCGGCGCGGCGACCGCCCGTGCGGCCGGCGCCTGGGCGCGGGAGGCACTGGTGCAGTTCGTGGCGACGCGGTCCGCTGCGGATGCGGCGCTGACACCGAGGCTCGACAAGGCGAGCACGAGTGCGGTCGTGATGAGAATCCGTAAGTTCCTCAACGGGTCCCTCCTTGGGACTGGCGCCGGGCGTAGGTCAGCGCAGGTACGCGGCCAGAGGCAGGCCCTGCTCGCGGATGCTCTGGAGCACCAGTCCGCCCATCTGGCTCGCGCCGTACTGCGAGAAGTGGGTGTTGTCCGTGACACCGTCGACGGATGAGCGCAGGAAGAGCTGTGCGGAGGCGGACGGGCCGAGGGACTCGACCAGCGTCTTGCTCCTGGTGGTCAGATCGATCACCGGCACGTGCTGCGCGGTGCCGACCTGGCGCATCTCGGCGGGCAGGTTCACTCCGAGGCCGTTGACGTGCAGTGCTGTGGGCGTGAGCAGACTGCCGTTGAACTGCCGGCGGACCGGCGGGGTCACCAGAACCGGGACGCCGCCCTTCGCACGGACCTGCGTGATCATGGAGGAGAGGTTGCTCCGGAATGCCGACGCGCTGGTCTGCTTGTCGTTGTGGCCGAACTGGATGAAGACCGCGTCGTTTGCCTTGACCTTTGCCAGCAGCGCCGGGAAGAGTGCCGAGTTCCTCAGGAAGCTGCTCGAACTCTCCCCCGAGTCGGCGTAGTTGGCGACGGACGCTCCGGGACCCACCGCGGGCGTGATCATCTGGCCCCATCCCGTGTACGGGGTCACGGGCTGGTCGCACACGGTCGAGTCGCCGGCCAGGTAGGCGACCAGCGGTTGGGTCGCCGGTTTCACGGAGACGGCCGACACCTGCGGGTTGGTCCCCGCGAACCGGATGTCAAGACCGGGGTTTCCGGTGCCGCCCTGGCCGGTCGGCTGCCCCTCCGGCTGCCGCACGTTGACCGTGAACGAGTACGTGGCGGCGGCACCGGCCGCAGTCTTCGTCACCGGAAGCATCAGGCGCCGGGCCTCCACCCACATGTCGGTCGCGGCGGCAGTGGCACCACCGAGGGAGACCGTCACGTCGTAGTTGCCGGGTGAGACCGCGTAGTGACACTTGATCGGCGCAGTGCCGGAACAACCGGCCGGCAGTGCCCGCGTGGCGGCATCGACATGCGCCGCACCGGTGCCGACCAGCGTCGCAAGGGTCAGCAGACCCACTGCGCCCAGCCTGACCCCGGGCCCTTCGAGACCTAATGTCATGCTCATTACAATCACTAATCCCCATCCTTGACCGGAGAGTTGCCCGGGTTGAGGTCCGTGGCCCGTCCCTCAGGCCTGGGTGAAGCCGTTCATGATGACGGTGGGCCGCTGCGTGGAGGAGTCCCAGGCACCCATGCCGTAGCCGGTGAACGGGGACATGCACTCCGGCTCCCAGTAGAAGATGCCCTGCCCGCCGTTGGCTTTGAGGGCCTTGATGTAGGCGACCAGCGCGGCCTGGGTGGAGGTGGCGCGGTCCACCCGACCACCGAACTCGCTCTGCAGGAACGGTTTGCCGTAGGCATCGGAGATCTTCTTCATGTTCGCCACGATCCCGGGGGCGACGTCGGCGCTGCCATAGGAGGAGAACACCGACATGTCCCACGTGCCACCGTTCGCGGCGTAGCGGCTGAAGAACGTCGTCATCACGTCGTACTTCTGCGGCTGAGCCAGGTGAATACACGCGATCGAGTTCGGTGACACCGTCTTGACCTGGGTGTACGCCGCATTGAGCAGCCCGGTCATCTGCGCCGGGCTGGAGAAGCCGCCGACCGGGCGGCAGATCCCGCTGTTGATCTCGTTGCCGATCTGCACCCACGTGGGGAGCACGTCGTTGTTCCTCATGACCGTCATGGTCTGGTTCACGTACGTGCCCATCGCGGTGCGCATCTGGCTGTAGCTCATGTTCCGCCAGGCCGCGGGCGGGTTCTGCACGCCGACGGAGTTCCAGGTGTCGCCGAACATGTAGTCGAGCATGATCGACATTCCGGCGGCCTTGACCCGCTTGGCGAAGGCGGCCACCGCGTTGATGCCGCAGTGCCCGTTGGCCGGGTCGTTGGAAGGGTTGACGAACGTGCGCAGGCGTACGGCGGTGATGCCGTGTCCCTTGAGGATGGTCAGCAGGTCCTGGGTCTGCCCGCCGGCGTTCTTCCAGGAGTAGCCGCGCGCCTCCATCTGAGGTGCCCAGCTGATGTCGACGCCCTTGACGAAGCTCGCCGCGGCCTCGGCAGGCGTCTCGAGTTCGGCGAACGCGGCGGCGGTGGCGAGCGCTCCAGCGGTGGCGTTGGTGGCCTTGAGCAGGGTTCGCCGGCTGATGCGTCCGGCAACTGGTGTGGGGGGTTGCGGGGACATGGTCGGTCCTTTCCTTCCGTCGGCCGCGAGTGAGCCGTCGCGGTCGGCGGAGAGGAGGGTGGTGAGGAAGAGATTTCGAGGAGCGAGGCGGATGGGTGGAGCAACTGACTCTCAGACTCGCGGAGTTGATGTGGCCGCGTGCGATCCAGCCGATGCGCCTCCCTCGGTGGGGCAACAACTGTGGCAGGAGTGCTTACGAGTGGCACGTGTCGAAGGGGGCGGCCTGGGCGTGCCCAGGGACGTCCTCCAGGTTGGACCTGTGAACGATCACAGGGGAGGTGCGACGGAAGTACGCAATCGCATCACAACGAACTTCAGGTGCATCACGCAGCTTCTCGATCGGGCTGGAAGCTGTCAACCATTGCTCCACAATCCATGGAAGAAGCAGTGCGATCCTGTGGACCGGAGGCTCGCCGCGCCTCGGCCGTGAGCTTTCTGAAACGGCCGGGAGTCGGCCCAGTTCAAGTGCGCTTCCAGAAGGAATGCGTCGACAGGGACGAGGCTGCGCACGGGACATCTCGTCGGCTCGCATCCGAACACGCTCGAACAGAAAAGGCCAACAGAATGCTTGACGGGCTATCAGTGAATTTCTACCCTCGCAGCGAATGGGAGCGTTCCCACATCTGTGGTCAGACCGCCGTCTCCGCGATCTTCATACCACCCCCACATCGGAGGTCATAGTGACCGTCCCGCACCGGCATCCGCGCACCGCATCGCGCCCATGGCGACTCCGAAGCCGGTCCAGCAATCGGCTGTTCGGCGGCCTGACGGCCGCCACCGCACTGGCCCTCTCCGCACTCACCGGACTGCCGCAGACCGCGCACGCCGCGACCGCGCGGCAGGTGGAACGCCTCGATCGGGGTCTGACCAGCGTCCACACCGGCAGCGGGAACCTGGTGTCGTGGCGGTGGCTGGCCACTGACCCGAACGACGTGGCCTTCAACATCTACCGTGGCGGCACCAGACTCAACTGCTCGCCCCTGACCACCTCGACGAACTACTTGGACGCCGGCGCCCCGGACTCGGCGGACTACACGGTGCGCGCGGTGGTGAACGGCATCGAGCAGGCGCCGTCCGAGCGCGCGCTCCAGTTCCGCACCGGGTACAAGGACGTGCCGATCTCCCCGCCGTCCGGGGGCACTTCACCGGGCAACTCGCCCTACACCTACGAGGCCAACGACGCCTCCGTCGGCGACCTCGACGGCGACGGTGCCCTGGACATCGTTCTGAAGTGGCAGCCGACGAACGCCAAGGACAACTCCCAGTCCGGCTACACCGGCAACACGATCGTCGATGGGATCAAGCTCGACGGCACTCGCCTATGGCGTATCGACCTGGGCCGCAACATCCGCTCCGGTGCCCACTACACACAGTTCCAGGTGTACGACTACGACGGCGACGGCAAGGCCGAGGTCGCCATGAAGACCGCCGACGGCACGAAGGACGGAACCGGCGCGGTCATAGGCAGTTCCTCGGCCGATCACCGCAACTCCTCGGGCTACGTGCTGTCCGGCCCCGAGTACCTGACGATGTTCAACGGGCAGACGGGCAAGGCGATGCAGTCCGTCGACTACGTCCCAGCCCGAGGCACGGTGTCGTCCTGGGGGGACTCCTACGGCAACCGCGTGGACCGGTTCCTGGCGGGCACGGCCTACCTGGACGGTTCCCGCCCCTCGGTGATCATGGCTCGTGGCTACTACACCCGCGCGGTGATCGCGGCCTGGGACTGGCGGAACGGGCAGTTCACCCGCCGGTGGACCTTCGACTCCAACGCCAACAGCGGCTACGCCGGCCAGGGCAACCACCAGTTGTCGGTCGCGGACGTGGACGGGGACGGCAAGGACGAGGTCGTCTACGGCGCGATGGCCGTTGACGACAACGGCAACGGCCTGTGGACGACGCGGAACGGCCACGGGGACGCGATGCACGTGGGCGACCTCGACCCGTCCCGGCCGGGTCTGGAGGAGTTCAAGGTCGACGAGGACAGCTCCAAGCCGTCCTCCTGGATGGCGGACGCGAGGACCGGCCAGATCCTCTGGTCCACCCCGGCCGGCGGTGACAACGGCCGGGGGGTGTCCGGTGACATCTGGTCCGGCAGTGCGGGCGCCGAGTCGTGGTCGTCGCTCGTGAGTGGCGTCCGCAACCCCAAGGGCGCGGTGGTCGCCAGTCGCAAGCCCGGGTCCAGCAACTTCCTGGCGTGGTGGGACGGCGACACCACGCGCGAACTCCTCGACGGCACCCACATCGACAAGTACGGCACCTCCGGCGACACTCGCCTGCTCACCGGCTCCGGAGTCCGTTCCAACAACGGCACCAAGTCGACGCCGTCCTTGTCCGGCGACGTCCTCGGCGACTGGCGCGAGGAGGTCATCTGGCCGACGTCCAACAACACGGCCCTGCGGATCTACTCCACGCCGTACCAGACCAATACGCGGATCACGACCCTCCTCCACGACACCCAGTACCGCACGGCCCTGGCCTGGCAGAACAGTGGCTACAACCAGCCCCCGCACCCCAGCTTCTTCATCGGCGGCAACATGCCTACGCCACCCCGCCCCACCGTCGCGCTGCCGAACAGCCTCTGAGCCGGACAGCCGACTTCCCTGATGCTTGAGCGAGTTCAAGCATCAGGGGAGGGGTGTTCGTCGAACGAGTGGAACCTGGCATGGGTAACGGAGCACTGGCAGAGGTGCTACGCGGCCCGCTGAGGGTGTTTTGGGGTACAGGACCTGCCGGAGGCGGTCGCACGGACCAGGCTGAAGTCCGGGGGTCCGGTGCCGCCTTCTTCTGGCCTCATGGTGGTGTGCCGCCGATCCCGTCAGCGAAACCCTGCCACGTAGCCGACAGCACGCCTTGCGAAGGTGCCGGCCGGTGGGCCGGTGAGGCGCTCGACACCACCGCCGCGCCGATCACGGTCGGCGGACACCAAGCGTACGGCGTCTTCGTAACTCCCGCGGAGCCTGAGCTCCCGCAGAGGTACGGTCACGGAAACCAGCTCCAGGACGACGCCCACCACTGGGCCGATGTCGCCGAAGCCGACGACGGCGGCGTCCTGGCCGAGGGCTGGTCGGCGACGGCACCGGAACCGTGCGCGCAGGTGTCCTGCCCATCACCTGGATTCCGTTCCGCCACCGGACCACTGCGGCTGTACGCGAACGAGGCGGCCGCCGTTTCGTCATGCCCGGACAGAAACCTCGCAGTGCCGCGCGGCAGCGCACCCCTGTCACCCGGCACCGCACTGGCCGTGGACACCGGCGGCGAGGCGGTCGGCAGCATCTCCGGAGGATGCGTGGAAGGCGCCGTCTACGAGCTGTGCCAACAGGTGCTGGAGACGGGCGAACCCCCGGTGCGGGCCTCGTTCGGCTACTCCGACGACGACGCCTTCGCCGTGGGCCTGACCTGCGGCGGGGAGCTGGAGGTCCTGGTCCAGCGGGTCGACCCCGCCGACCAGCCCCACCTCACCCGAGAGCCCGGTTCTGCGTGGTAGGTGTTCAGCCGCATGCGGGCGCCCCCGGGCAGCGCCATGGGCTCGTGCACGAGGTCGAACTCTCCCACCAGCGAGTGCCGCATGCGCACGACCTGACCGACGGTCCCGCAGCTCACCTCATGCCGCGCCCACAACCGCCGGAACTCCTCGCTCTTCTGCGACAACTCGCGAATCAGCGAGGAGAGTTGCACATCGTCGGGACTCTTGCCGGTATTCATCCGCAGAACGCCGGCTACTTTCGCAGCCATGCGGTCCGGTTCGGCGAACCGATCGCGCGTTTCGGGCGAGAGGAAGACCTGCCGAGCCACGTTCCGCTCCCCGGGCGGCAGTTGGGTCCAGTCCCCGAAGACGACGGTGGCGAGCCGATTCCATCCGAGGATGTCCAGGCGCCGGCTGACGACGAAGGCGGGCACGCCGAGCGCGTCGAGAAGGTGCTGGACGGTGGGCCGAAGTCGCTACGGCGGGGGGGCACCCGCGGTGTGCGGTTCCGGTCGGGCTGGGCCAGCCGGTCCAGATCGTCCCGTTCCTCCTCGGTCAGGCGCAGTGCGTGGGCCACGGCGTCCAGCACCTTGGCCGACATGGTTTCGCCGTAGCCCTGTTCCAGGCGTGCGTAGTACGCGTATGACACTCCCGCCGGCTCCTCGCGCCGCAGCCCGGGTACCCACCGCCGCTCGTATGAGGGCAGGCCGATGTCCTCCGGATTGAGCCGGGCTCTGAGAGGCCGCAGAACCTACTGAACTCGGCACGCCGGCCAGCCCGGCAGACACCTCGTCGTCGGTCGCTACACGTGAAGACATCGCTGTCCTCCGTTTGTCAATCGTGCTCCCAGATGCGGAGCAGCGTAGCTTCTCCGGCTGGTCGGCGCGCAGTTGACGAGATCGCACACCGTGTGGCATCACCACTCGGCCCAACTGCGCGCCCACGAGTTACCAGAGGTACGTACCCGTCGCCGAGACTCGGGTCCTGCTACGTGCCGGACGGAAGGCCGGAGGCGGCGACAGTGCCGCTGACGCCGGTCATGATGGCGTTGATGATGCCCTGCTGGGTGACCGTGAGGGAGCGCCGGTTGAACAGCCCGAACCCGTACCGATCGGTTGCACCGTTGTCCCAGTAGATGGAGGCCGCGCCGTACTTCTTGGCGGTGGCTGCGACGGCCCGTGCGAAGTCCGCGCGATACCTGTTGTTCGACGAATCGAAGGATGACTTGTCGATGGCGCCGTATTCGCCCACCACCACCGGATACCCCTTCGTGACGAACACGTCGCGCATCATCTTGAACTGCGCGTCCAGATAGTCCTCCTGTCCCCAGGTCGACGTCCTCGACGGGTTGGTCGCTGCTCGGCCCCATTGTGTGATGGTGCCGCTTTCCTCTCCGGCGAAGTCCCACGGGGCGTAGTGGTGAACGGAGATCATGATCCGCCGCTCATTTGCGGGAATGGAGGGGGAGCGGTACTGGTCGGACGGAAGCGCGAAGCCGTAATTCCCGGCGGTGTAATCGATGTTCGTGTTCCAGCCGGCCACGAGCAGCCACCTCGAACTGTTGTTGCCGCCTGTTTTCCGCACGGTGTCCACGAAGATCTGGTTGTAGCTGTTGATGTTTGAGTAGCACGGTTGGGTCGGGCGGCCGTACTGCCCGTCGAACTCCTCGTTCATGGACTCGAGGATCAGGCGCTGGTCGTAGTTCTTGAACCTGTTCGCGATCTGCTGCCAAGCTTTCTCGTACTTGGCCTTGATCGTCGCCTGGGAGGGTGAATCGCAGATCAGCCAGGAGCCGTTGATGCTCTTGTACCCGTCGCCGTGCATGTTGATCAGCACATGCAGGCCCCTGTTATAGGCGTAGTTGACGACCTCTTGGACTCTGTTCAGCCAGGAGGCGTTGATCGTGTAATTCGGGCCGGACCCTATGTATCCCAGGTAGGAGACCGGGATGCGGATCGTCTTGAAGCCCGCCGCCTTTACTTTGTCGATGAGGGCCTGCGATACCGTCGGCTGGCCCCACACTGTTTCACTGGGGTATCCGTTGGTGGTGGCTTCGAGTTGGTTCCCCAGATTCCAACCCGCGCCCATGTCGGCCACGATCTGCGAAGCGCTTGACTGTGCCACGGAATCGGCCGATGCCTGATGCGCCGCGCCGTACACAGATGCGGCAACTGCCAACAGGACGGCAAGGAAAATGACTCTGATCTTCCCTGCTAGTGCAACCATGAGCTTTCCTCTCTTGCGTCCTTGAGGGTGTCGGACCCCCAAGTGGACCTATCTGTACGAGTGGGAGCGGCCGGAGCCGCCCGCTGTTCGGGCGGTGGTGCCCACGCCGGCCTGGAAGCGAACAGTCGATTGCGCGGCGGCTGACCTCGCGGGCGTCCGCGGGCGGCCACGCACCCCGCACGGCCCGGATGCGCGGCGATCACGGCAGACCCGCGCACCCGGGCCATGCCTGGTTGCCCCTCAGCTCAGGGCGGATTCCCAGGTGGTCGTGCTGGATGCGGCGTCGGCGCGAAGGCGGTCGCGGGCCCCGGTGTCGCCGTAGAGGTTCCACCGCATCCAGTCCACGGAGGTGTTGACGGTGCGGGAGTCGCCGAAGTAGTTGCTGTGCCCGGCGCCGCGGAAGGTCAGGAACGCCTTGCCGGCGGGCAGTTCCCGGTACGCCTGGCGGGCGGAGGAGATCGGGCACGTCCCGTCCCGGTCGCCGTGCGTGAACAGGACCTTGGCGCGGACCGACGGGCTCGGGTTGCCCATGTCCACACAGGACATGGGGATCGCGGCGGTGATCCGTGCGTCCGGCCAGGCCGTGAGCAGGCCGTGGGTGGTCATGCCGCCCATCGAGTGGCCGGAGACGCCGACACCGACCGCTGTGTTGATGTGGCCGGCCAGCGGGTCGCCGGCCGTGTTGAGGGCGAGGGTCCGGGTGATGACCTCGGAGACGTCCTTGGACTGGTTGCCGTTGTGGACGTCTTGGCCACTGAGGTTGGCGAAGTGGGGGCGGGGACGACAAACCCGGCCTCGGCCAGGGGACGGATCACCGCCAGGGAATTCTGCGGGCTGCTGCTGAAGCCGTGCATGAACTCGCAGACCGGGAAGACGCCCTGGGCAACGGGGGCGTTGGCGATCGGGGAGCCACCGGGGGCGCCGGTGGCGGGGGAATAGACGTAGTTGGTCCACCGGCGGCTGCCGCGGCTCCAGGCGTACTGGCGCACGCCGACCGCGAACCGCTGGGTCGGAGCTCCGGCCCTCGCGGCGGCACCTGCTGGTCCCGTGCCGAGCAGGGACATATCTACGCCCGCGGCTCCGGCTGCGCTCAGCGTCAGCAAACTACGCCGTTGGATGGTCATGAGGACTCCTGGTGTGGGGGGTGTGCGGAGCGCTGCTCGGTCAGGTGTCGCGCAGAGGCATTGGCGAAGCCGCGGCGGTGAGGCTGACCGAGGTGGTGGGGGAGTGGCCGTGGGGGTGGTCAGGACGGCGAATCACGCATGGGGGAGGACGTTCCGGGCCTGCCCGTGGTGGTCATCGGCGTGGTGCGGCCTTGCCGGCAGAGGCGCGGCGAGCCGCTGAACACCGGCCGAACCGTGACTCGTTGAGGGAGAAGCCCTTCGCGCCTACCTGCCCGCCTATCTGACGGGGAGGTGTTGATCCTGCGGAAGCGGCGCAGAGGGTGCCTCTCCTTCCGCTCTTCGTGTGCTGCGCCTATGGGAGCGTTCCCACTTGTCTTGCAACAGGTAGATTCCCGATCGGGTGCCGATCTGTCAATCATTGGCGCCCAACTCTGTTGCATTCGAAACGAATTCGATGGATCGCAGGGGCCGGGAGGTGCTGCGTGGTGTCTCCGCGGACCGCCCGATCACACTCGCGGCGGGGCCGTCAGCCGTGGCCGATACCTGCGCTCATGCCGGCGATCGTATGAGCCCTGATGTCGGGGTGCGGTCCCTTCGCGAATCGGGTCACCACGGCGCGGACATGGTCCTGAGCCGGCTGGAGCAGGCCGTCGTACACCGCGACGCAGACTTCCCGCGCCCGTGACCGGGGCCAGTCGGGCGGCAGAAGCCCGATGGGGAGCAGCGGGTCCAGGATGGGGAAGTGCCGGTAGGCGTGCATGATTTCGGTCCGTGCGCGCACCGCGTCGGCACCGGTGACGCCGTCGGCGCTGATGTGCGGAAGCAAGCCGCTCCAACGGTCGATGAAAGCCTGGTAGTGCTCGGCGATGCCGGGCAGGTCCCACGCCTCGACCGGGTTGCGGTCGACCTCCGTGTCCAGTTCCTCCTGCCGCGCGCGGAACACGGTCACCGCTCCCCGCGCCAGGTCGGCCACCTCGATCCGGCCTTTGGGGGTCAGGGGGTGCGGCGACACCCAGAGCGCGTCGTACAGCGGCGCGAATCCGCGCCAGCGCAGCGCGGTGCGCAGTGCGCGCCGCCGCGTGCTCTCCTGTTCCGGGACGGAGAAGGCGATCAGTGTCCACTGACCGTCCCATGAGTCGGGTTGGGTGGTGAAGGTGGCGATCGAGCTGGCGCCGCTCCACAAATCGACGGCGGCCTGCGACGTCAGCCGGTAGGAGCTGTACCGTCCTTGCCTGCTGCCCTCCAGCACCCCACGGCGCATCAGCCTGCTGATCGTCGTACGGGCGGCACCCGCGGTCACGTGGAACTCACCGAGCAATGCCACGATCGCCGCCGACGGCAACCACGCCCGAACGGGGAACGTGTAGTCGGCGATCA
>NZ_JARGEE010000107.1:0-23389 GCF_033794485.1 Streptomyces sp. MB09-02B | reverse complement strand
CAAGGGTTTTTTTTGGGGGGGTAAGTTTGTTTTAAAGAACAGGGGATGCGCGGCCTGTTCAGGCGAGCGGCGAGCGGTAGAGGTCGTAGCTGCGGCGGTGGTGCAGCCGGGCCAGGGCCTCGTCGAGGGCGAGGCGTTCGCATACGGCGGGGCGGTCGGGCAGCGGCAGTCCGAGCCGGCGGACCAGCCGGTACAGCACTGCGGTGGCCCAGGCGGGGGCGGCGAGGAAGGGGTCGGCGCGGTCTTCGGGCGCGTGCCGCTGTTCGCGCCAGACGCCGAGGGCGGCGGCCCCGGCGAGCACGAGGGTGTAGCGGTCGGCGAGGCCGAAGCTATAGGGGCTGGACAGCGCGTCGCGGTCGCCCGGCCGCACCTGCTCGAAGGCCTTCTTCAGGTCGGCGAGTTCGCCCGTGAGCGCCCGGGCCAGGTGGCGCAGGGCGGGGCCGCCCGGCTCCTGCGCGCCCGGTCCGTCCGCCGCTTCGAGCAGGCCGGTGCAGGCCACCAGGGTCGCGGCGAGCGGGTCGCCGTCGCCGAGCAGGGCGGGCCGTGAGAGGTCGAGCGGGGGCAGCGGCTCGTGCGGGCGGAACAGGCCGGGCGGCGGTTCGGCCTCCGTGAACCAGGAGTGCCGGGCGAAGTACGGGAGCTGGGGCAGGATGCTGACCTGCCGGCCCGCGCTGCCCGCGTGGCCGAGCGAGGTGACCGGCAGATCGCGGCGCTGCTTCTGGAACATCCCGTACGCACCGTCCTGGGTGAATGTTTCTTCACCCAGGACGGTGGCCATCTCGTCCATGCTCTCGGCCACGAGCTTGGGCGCCAGGTACGCGGCGGCCGCGGCGTACGCGCTCATCTGCCGGGGCAGCAGATGCAGCGCCCGGGTCGCGACCAGGGCGAGGCAGTCGATCAGGAGCAGGTCGAGGAATCCGCCGGTGAGCACGTCGCGGACGTGCTGCACGTCCAGGGACGAACGGCCGTCGGCCCGGGTGCGGTGTGCGAAGCGGGCGACGGTGCGCAGGGCGGTCTCGGCCCCGGCCAGCACGATGGACGGGATGAGTCCGCGGATGAGCAGCGAGGAGCGCAGCGACAGCTCGTAGCCGTCACCGACCTCGCCGAGCACCGTGCTCAGCGGTACGGTGCAGTCGGTGATCCGCAGCCCGCCGAACTCCGCGCTGCGCATGCCCGTGGTGGCTCGCCGGCCCAGGTCCTCGACCCGGTCGGCGGGCAGGTCCTCGCGGTCGAGGAGCAGCACGCTGTGGCTGCGGCCGCGGGCGGCGTCCCGCATGCGGGCGAAGAGCACGAGGCCGGTGGCGCGCGAGGCGTTGGCGATGGCGGACTTGCTGCCGTCCACGACGAGGCCGCCGGGAACGGTGCGGGCGGTGAACTCGTCGCGTACGAAGTCGTTTCCGTGCGCCACTTCATGCCGTGCGACGGCGACGCGCTGCCCGCCGAGCAGCAGCCGGGCCGCGTGCTTGCGCTGTACGGCGTCGCCCGCGGTCCAGACGGGCGTGGTGGCGAAGAAGCAGTTGAGCCCGTAGCCGAAGCCGAGGGAGGCGTCGCGCCGGAAGACCGGGCGCAGGACGCGGCCGAGGTCGTCCATGCGCTCCAGGCGGCCGCCCACGTCGGCGGGCACGAACTCGGCGTTGAACTGCGCCCGGTCGAGGACCTGTTCGGCCTCGGGCAGCACCTCGCCCGCCGCGTCGGCGGCGAGCAGCGCCTCGGTGCCGAACGGGTTCGCGGGATCGTCCAGCGGCCCGAACGCCCGCTCGAGGCCGTCGGTCCGCTCCTCGGCCGTGGTCATCGCCGCCTCCTCACTCCTGCGTGCACTTCGCCCGCGCGCGACGCCCTGCCCGCCGGGGCGCCCGCACTCACCGGGCCGGGGCGGGACGGGCGGGCGAGAGCCCCGGCCGCACCGGGCGTCCGCGCCCGGCCGCCGGAGCTGTCGAAGCCGTCGGTCCGCTCCCCGGCCGCGTTCATCGCGCTCTCCCCGCCGTCGGGGCGGAGCCGCCCGCACCGGGTGCTCCGCGCCCCGGCGGCCCGGTCATCGCCGCTTCCCGGCCGCCAGGAGGAGTTCGACCTCGGGTTCCAGGCGCTGGTGCAGCGGGGCGAGTTCGCCGCGCAGGAAGAGCCGGCGCATGGCCGCGCGTTCGACCTTGCCGCTGGTGGTGCGGCGTACGGTGCCGGGCCGGACGAGCAGCACGCCGGCCGCGTGCACCTCGTACTCCTCGCTCACACGCTGCTGGACGGCGGTGGCGAGCGCCGCCAGGTCGATGTCGTAACGGCTGCGGACACGCAACTCCTGGACGATGACGATGCGTTCGCATGCGCCGGGCACCGAGAAGGCGGTGGCGGCGCCGAAGTGACCGCTGAGCTGCTGGACCGTGCGCTCCAGGTCCTGCGGATACAGGTTGCGCCCGGCGACGACGATCATGTCCTTGAGCCGGCCCGTGACGTGGAGCAGCCCGCCGTCCAGCGCGCCGAGGTCACCGGTGCGCAGATAGCCGCCGCCCCCGCCCTCGATCCGGCAGCCGAAGGCCGCCGCGGTCTCGGCGGGGCGCGCCCAGTAGCCGGGGCCGACGCTGTCGCCGCGGACCCAGATCTCGCCGATCCGGCCGTCCGGCAGCTCGCGGCAGGTCTCCGGATCGACGATGCGCAGGTCGGCGGAGGCGGGCGGCCCGCAGTGCGCGAGGTCATGGCCGGGGCCGGCGGGAGGCGCGAGCCGGCCGGTCTCCAGGGCCGCCGCGTCGACGGTACGGGCGGCGGCGGACGGGGCGGTGCGTGTGCCGGAGACCAGCAGGGTCGCCTCGGCCAGTCCGTAGCAGGGCGTCAGGGCGCCGGGCCGCAGACCGGCCGGGGCGAAGCGTTCGGCGAACTCCGTCATGGTCGCGGGGTCTATGGGTTCGCCGCCGTTGACCGCGACCTCCCAGCCGGACAGGTCGAGGCCCGCGAGCTGCGTGTCGTTGATCCTGCGCAGGCACAGGCGGTACGCGAAGTCCGGTGCGCCGCTGACCGTCAGGCCGTATGTCCCGATCGCCTCCAGCCAGTTCGCCGGCCGTTTGACGAACGTGGCCGGTGACATGAGCACGGAGGTGCCGCCGAGCCAGAGGGCGTGCAGGAGTTCGCCGACGAGCCCCATGTCGTGGTGCAGCGGCAGCCAGCCGCCCATCCGGATGCCGGGGCGCGTGCCGAGGGCGTCCTGGATGGCCCGCTGGTTGGCGAGCAGGCTGCGGTGCGTGACGATCACACCGCGCGGATCGCGGGTGGAGCCGGAGGTGTACTGGAGGTACGCGACCGTGTCCGGGCCGGGTACGAACGGCTCCGCGGGCTCGGGGGCGCCGGTGGCGGCGGGGCCGTCGGCCGGCAGGCAGACCACCTCGCCGTGGCCGGTGCGGGCGAGCAGCTGGGAGACCTCCGCGGCCTCGTCCGTGGAGGTGAGCACGCAGACCGCGGCCGCCTCCTTGACGATCCCGGCGATCCGGGCGTCGTGATGGCCACGGCCGCCGGGCGGGGCGACGGGCACGGCGACCGCGCCCGCGTACAGACAGGCCAGGAAGCCGGTGACGAACCGGGCGCGCGAGCGGTGCGCGATCAGCACCCGCTCCCCCGGCTCGACATGGCGGCGCAGCGCGGCCGCCAACGTGCGTGCCGCGCGGTCGAGTTCTCCGTACGCGATCGTCTGCGGCTCCATGCGGCCGTCGCGCTCGGTGAGGAGGATCAGCGCCTCCCGGTCCGGGGTCCTCGCGGCCTGGGCCTGAAGGTGTTCCGTAAAGGTCCGGTGTCCGCTCACGCCGCCCTCCCTTGTCGTGGCGCCGGCCGTGCGGCCCAGGTAACCGAGGGCCGGGCGTCACCGCGCTTGACGGTCCATCCGGCATAGGCCGCCCTGGTCGCCTCGTCGGGTTCGCCGGAGCGGCGGACCAGGGCGAGCAGAACGGCGGTCACGGCCGCGAGCTCGGCCTCGTCGGGCCGGCCGCGGAGCACGGTGATGCGCATCGGGTTCGCCATTCCGACAGCGTGCGCCGGGGTACTCGAACCGGACTCGTGGCGCGGACGCGGCGCGGAAGAGCCTCGGACGGGCCGCGGACGGGCCGCGGACGGGCCGCGGAAGGGCTCGGGAGGGGCTGCCGGACGGGCTCGGGAGGGGCCGTCTCAAGGGCCGTCGATGTGCAGGTGGGCGTGGTCCTGACGTGGGGTCCGGGCCTGTCCCTCACCCGCCCCGGAGCCGGCTCCGGGGCGGGCCCGGATCCGCCGGGAGCCGAGGACCTGAGGGGCCCTCGGCTCCGGTGCCGACGTGGGTGCGTGGGTGCGCATGGCCGGGAGGTCAGGCGGACCCGGCCCGTGTGCCCTCCGCGAACTCCTTCGCGTGCCGCAGCGTCGTCGAGCTGTTGGTCCCGAGCGCCTTGCGCACCAGCGCGCGGGCCTCGGCGAGCGTGGCCTGCGGGCCCAGGGCGGTGCGCACACCCGCCGGGTCCAGGGTCACGGTGTGCCACGAGGTGACCCGTACCGAACCGTCCCCGAGCGGCTCGATCACCCAGCGTCCGGTGTGCCCGGCCATCGCGACGGGCACCTTCAGCTGCTTGTAGACGATGAGGCCGCGGTCCTCGAAGCAGACCCGGACCGAGACGGTGTTGTGCGTGGAGCCGTCCGGGCTGCGGGTGTCCATGTCCATGTGCTGGATCCCGGGCTCGTCCTCGGTGAGGCCGAGGCGGGCCACGTGCGGCAGCCGCTCGGGCCACAGGTCGGCGCGGTCCAGGAAGGCGTAGACGTCACCGGCCGCCCCGAACACCATCTCGGAGTCGCTGAAGGTGAAGTGGAGTTCGGCGCGGTCCTCGCCCTGCTCGGCGGTGTTCTTGAGGGCGAGCAGCTCGGCGCGGCTGTTGGTGTCGACGGCGCTCGCGATGAGCGCCTCGGCGGCCGGGTCGTCGTCCACGGCCCGGTAGTCGTGCAGGAGCGTGACCCGCGTGGTGCCGTCCTCCAGCTCCTGGACCTGCCACTCGCCGCCCATCGAGGCGACGGGCGCGGCCGTGACGACCTGGCGGAAGCCGATGGTGCGGGCCGCCGGGTCGAGCACGCGGCGCGATGTCCAGGTGCGGACCCGGTCCTTGGCGACGGCCCAGATCCGCAGCAGCTGTTCGCCGCCCTCGGCCGGTGCCTCCTCCAGGACCTCGACGTGCACGGTCGGGCCGAACACCTGCGGCCATTCGGCGACATCGGCCACGAGGGCGTAGACCGCGGCGGGTGCGGCGGCCACGGTGATGGAGTGCTCCGTGACGTGGAGCGATGCGGTTTCGGACGTAGCGGTCGGCGCCACGGCTGACCTTCCCTTCGACGGTCCGCAGCAAGGCGGATCACAGGACCGGTGGACGACGTACGGGCGTAACTGGCGGTGATGCGAGGTGCATTCATACGGCCGGGTGCGGCCGGAGGTCCGCTATCCGGCGGCCCAGGCGGGGCGTTCGAGGATGTCGAGGACGGCGCAGCCCCAGCTGTAGCCCGCGCCGACGCTGACGAGGACGCACCGGTCGCCGGGCGCCGCCTTGCCGGAGACGAGCAGATGGTCGAGGCCGGCGAACTGGTCGCCCGCACCGAGATGGCCGACGGTGCGGCTGAACTCCCAGGTGGTGCGCGCCGGTTCGATACCGAACGGCTGGTAGTAGATGGAGGTCAGACGCCGCTTGCCGAAGTGCGGCAGCACCACCCAGTCTGCCTCGGCGAGTTCGCCGCCGGCCTCGGCCAGCGCCTGCTTGATGACCGTCTGCTGGCCCTGGTGCGCCCGCGTGATGGCGTACGAGATGCCGGTACGGCCGACGAAGGACTTCTTCGCGGCCTCGAAGTCCACCGGCATACGGTGGCCGAACGGTGCCGTGGTGAAGGGGTCCTCGCCGCGGTGCAGCGGCTCCAGGTCGGAGTCGGCGTGGAGCGCGAGCGAGACGAGGCGGGCGAAACCACCGCGCCGTGAGAGCACGAGCGAGGTGGCGCCGTCGGCGTACGGGGTGCCGGGGTCGGTGTTCCAGCGGTCGATGCCCGGGGCGCAGAACCGGTCGGCGGTGGTGATCAGTGCGTCGCCGTGGCCGTGGCCCGCCGTGAGGTACGCGGCGGCCAGGTCGACGGCGGCGAGTCCGCCATTGGACATCTGCCGGATCTCGATGGCCTGGCAGGTGTTGCCGAGCGTCTCGCGCTGGATGTACGAGGCGACGGGCCACAGATCCTGGCCCTGGTGGTAGGTGTCCGCGTGCAGCAGCAGACCGACGTCGCCACCGCCGGTGCCCGCCCTTTCGAGGACGGTCCGTGCGGCGGCCGCCGCCATCTCCGCGGCCGACTCGTCGGGCGAGTACGCCACCGACTCCATGCCGGTGGCCGCCGCCACGCGCGGCGGGCACTCCCCGGCGGCCACGGCGTCGGCCACCGCGAGGCGGGCGGGAAGCCGGGTGGAAGTCCCCCGTATGTACACGTCTTCCAGACGCACTGTCACTCCAAGAGGTCGGGGCTCAGCCCGTGGCTGCGGCCAGGGGCGGGGCGTCGTCGACCCGCCCGGGAGGTCCGTCGAGCAGGACGTAGTGGACGGCGTCGAGGAGCGCCTGCCAGCTGGCCGCCGTGGTGTTGCCGTCGACGCCGACGGTGCCCCAGCGGCGCCGCCCGTCCCGGTAGGAGATGAGCACACGGGCCGCGGCGCCGCTGCCGGTCTCCCCGCTGAGCACCCGCACCCGGTAGTCGGTGAGTTCGAGCCGGGCGAGGGAGGGGAAGCAGGGGTCGAGTGCCGTGTGCAGGGCGGTGTCCAGGGCGTTGACGGGCCCGTTGCCGTGGCCTGTCGCGGTGACGGTCCGGCCCTGGACGGTGAGGCGGACCGTGGCCTCCGTACGGACTTCCGTGCCCTGTGCGCCGGATACGCCGACGGACCACGACTCGACCTCGAACAGCCGGGGCCGGGGGCCGCCGTCGAGTTCCTCACGCAGCAGCAGTTCGAAGGAGGCGTCGGCGGACTCGAAGCTGTAGCCGCGGTTCTCCAGCTCCTTGACCCGGGTCGCGGCCCGGGCCACGGCGTCGGAGCCGGCCTCGACCGTGTACCCGAGTTCGCGTGCCTTCAGCTCGACCGAGGAGCGGCCGCCCATGTCGGATACGAGGGTGCGCATCGTGTTGCCGACCAGTTCGGGGGTGGTGTGCTGGTAAAGGTCGGGGTCGATGCGCAGCGCGGAGGCGTGCAGCCCGGCCTTGTGCGTGAACGCGGAGCCGCCGATGTACGGTGCGGCCGCCCGGGCCGGCACCTGGGTCACCTCGGTGACCGCCCGGCCGGTCGCGGCCAGGTCCCGCAGCCGCTCCAGCGGGACGACCTCGCGGCCGCGCTTGAGCACGAGGTTCGCGGTGACGGTGAACAGGTCGGCGTTGCCGCACCGTTCGCCGTAGCCGTGCGCGGTGCCCTGGGCGTGGACCGCTCCCGCGTCCACGGCGGCCATGGTGTTGGCGACGGCACAGCCGGTGTCGTTGTGGGCGTGGATGCCGAGCTGTACGCCGGTCAGGGCGAGGGTCTCGGCGACGACGGACCGCACCTCGTCGGGCAGGGAGCCGCCGTTGGTGTCGCACAGGACGACGGTCTCGGCGCCCGCCTCGGCGGCGGCGCGGACCACTTCGAGCGCGTACTCGCGGTTGAGCTGATAGCCGTCGAAGTAGTGCTCGGCGTCGACGAACACGCGCCGCCCGGCGAGTACGAGATACCGCACGGTGCCGGCGATCATGGCGAGGTTCTCGGCGAGCGTGGTGCGCAGCGCACTGCGCACATGACCGGTGTGGCTCTTGGCGACCAGGGTCACCACCGGGGTCCCGGCCTCCAGGAGCGCGCGCACCTGCGGGTCCAGCGCCGTGGGGACGCCGGGCCTGCGGGTGGCGCCGAAGGCGACGAGCCGGGCGCTCCGCAGGTCGAGTTCGGTGCGGGCGCGGCGGAAGAACTCGGTGTCCTTCGGTACGGCGCCCGGCCAGCCGCCCTCGATGAAGCCGACGCCGAGGGCGTCGAGCCGGCGGGCGACGGCGAGCTTGTCCTCGACCGTCAGCACCATGCCCTCCTGCTGGGTGCCGTCGCGCAGGGTCGTGTCGTAGAGCTGGAAGCTCTCCTCAGCCATCGCCGCTCCCTAAGTCTGGTGGCTGCAGGCCGGGGCCCTCCGACCCCGTGGCCGGCGTCTCCGGCTGCCGGGCCTCAGCGTCCGACGGGTGCACGGAGGACCGCTCGAGCCGAGGTCGAACCTGCAGGCTGTGGGCGGGTCATGGCCTGGGGCAGGGGTCGGAACGGCTTGGCTGCGCGGGGTCGGAGCGGCCGGTGTCCGCGGGTGCGGGGCCTGCTGCTGTGGGGCGTACGGCTTCGGGGCGTGCAGCTGCCGGGGCTACGGCTTCGTGGCGGAGGGCGGGCGTACGGCTGAAGCGCGGCGCCGGCGCGGCGGGGGCGCTGCCCCGGGCGCGCTGGTGCGGGTGGTCCGCCGCCTCGTCGAGACGCAGGACGGGGGTGACGCAGGCCTCGGTGTCCTCGAAACGGCGGGCCCAGGTGTCACGGTCGTGGCGCAGGAACCGGCCGGCGAACGCCCGGCGCAGGGCGGGCCAGTTGGCCGGGTCCGAACGGTCCGGCAGGAGGACGGGATCGAGGCCGAGGCCGTCGAGGAAGGCGGCGTAGAAGCGGTCCTCGAGGGCGCCGACCGCGACGTGGCCGCCGTCGGCGCAGGCGTAGCAGGTGTAGAAGGGGGCGCCGCCGTCGAGCAGGTTCGTGCCGCGTTCGTGCCGCCACCGGCCGGCGTCCGCCATCGCGACGACCATGCCCAGCAGACTGTTCACACCGTCCACGATCGACGCGTCGACGATCTGGCCGCGTCCGGAGCGGCCGCGCTCATGGAGCGCGGCGAGCACGCCCGCGACCAGGTACAGGGCGCCGCCGCCGAAGTCGCCGAGGAGGTTCACGGGCGGGACCGGGGGGCCGCCCGCCTCCCCCGTCGCGTACAACGCGCCGGTCAGGGCGAGGTAGTTGATGTCGTGGCCCGGGGTGAGGGCGAGCGGGCCGTCCTGGCCCCAGCCGGTCATCCTCGCGTAGACGAGCCGGGGGTTGCGCCGCAGGCAGGGCCCGGGGCCGATGCCGAGGCGTTCGGCGACCTGCGGGCGGAAGCCCTCGACGAGCACGTCGGCGCCGTCCACGAGGCGCAGCAGTTCCTCAGTGCCGGCCGGGTCCTTCAGATCGAGGGCCACCACGTGTCTGCCACGGTCGAGTTCGCGGTGCCACTCGGCGAACGACCGCTTGCCGTCGGCCCGTTCGACGCGCACCACCTCGGCGCCGAGATCGGCGAACAGCATGCAGGCGAAGGGGACGGGTCCGATCGCCGCGAGTTCGACCACCTTCAGGCCGTGCAGGGGGCCGGTCCGGCCGGCCGAAGCGGCTGCCGTCATCGGTGCTCCTCAGGGTCCGGGGCGCGGGAGGGCCGAGGATGACGGGACAAGCTCGCGTACGGGACGAGGCGCGGCGGATCCGGGGCGGCGGGCGCGGCGGCGCTCGAGCGGTGCGCGACGGACAGCCGAGGAACGTACCCAACCCTGGGGCTCCCCCGCCGACCCGCGGGGCTTCAGCGAGGAGGGATCCGTGTCCGAGCAAACCCCGCTCATCGGCGATGTCCGCAAGTCGGTGACCGTGCCGGCCAGTCCGGAGCAGTGCTTCGCGCTCTTCACCCAGAAGCCCGACCAGTGGTGGCCGCCGACGCATGTCCTGGTCAAGAAGGAGCGCGCGGGCCTCGCGTTCGAGCAGCGCCTCGGCGGCCGCTACTACGAATGGGATGTCGACGGGATCGAGGCGGTCTGGGGTCTCATCCTCGACTGGCAGCCCGGCCGCCGCGTGGTCATGACATGGCGGATCGACGGCAACTGGCAGTCGATCCCGGACGACGAGCGCGCCAGCCGCATCGAGGTCGACTTCACCGCGGCCGGTGACGGGCACACGCGCGTGGACCTCGCGCACGTCGAGCTGTACCGGCACGGTGAGGGCGCCGAGCGGATCTTCAAGGCGCTGGACGGCCCGAGTCCCGGCGAGACGCTCGCGCTGTTCGCGAAGGCGGTCGAGCGGAACATCGGCCGAGGCTGAGCGCTGAGGCCTTCCGCCGCACCACGGGTCCGCGCCGCCGTGTGCGTACGCCCCGTCCATGCCTGCCCGCGGGACGGACCGTTCGCCCCGCGCGTACGCGGAGCCGTCGCCGCGCCCGGCCCCTGCGCCCCTCCCTACCCCGACGCGTACGGCCCGTCCCGCGAAGCCCCCGGAGCCGCGCGGCATTTCCCGCGCACACCTCACCACCCGCATCCCTCACCCAGGAGGTCACGAGGATGTCGACCAGCACGCTCACCAGCACACCATCCACCGCCGGCCGGGTCCTCGACGTGGAGAAGGCGGGGGCGCTCGCGGCCCAGCACGCCGCCGAGGCCGACCGCACCGGGACGCTCGACCACGCCGTGGTGGACGCGCTGCGCGACGCCGGTTTCGCCCGGCACTTCGTCGGCGCGCGACGGGGCGGTACCGAGGGCACGTTCGCCGAGCTGACGCGCGCGGTGCGGAGCCTCGGCGAGAAATGCGCCGCGACCGCCTGGTGCGCGTCGCTCGCCGCGTACTCGGCCCGGTTCGCGGCGCATCTGCCGCAGGCGGGGCACGACGTGCTGTGGGGCGAGAGCCCCGACGCGTTCATCGCCACCGCGCTGATGCCCGGCGGGCGCGCCAAGGCAGTCGACGGCGGCTGGCGGCTCGAGGGCCGCTGGGCGTACGTGAGCGGTATCGACTTCGCGGACTGGGTGCTCGTCTGCGCCGCGGCCTCCGGCACCGGCGACTCCCCCGAGCTGCGCTTCTTCCTGCTGCCTCGGAGCGCCTGCACGGTCGACCGCACCTGGGACAGCATCGGCATGCGGGCGAGCGGCAGCCACACGGTCGCCGTGGCCGGCGCGCTCGTACCGGAGCACCTGTCGTTCGCGCGCGCCGATCTCGTCGCGGGCCGCAGCGCGTCCTCCGAACTCCCGGTGCACAACGTGCCCTTCCAGGCCGTCGGCGGAGTGACGTTCGTGGCGCCGATCGTGGGCGCCGCGACGGGCGCGCTGCACGCGGCCGCGGACGGTGTGGCGGGCCGGCGGCGCACCCACGCCGTGGAGAGCGCGCTGGTGAAGGCCTCGGCGCGGATCGAGGCGGCCGGTCTGCTCGTGGGACAGAACGCCGAGGTCCTGGACGAGCGCCGGTTCACCCCGGAGCTGATGGCCCGCAACGAGCGCAACGGCGCCGCCGCGGCCGAACTGCTGCAGGAGGCCCTCGGCCTCCTCATCCGCGGCGCGGGCACCGGCGGTCTCGGCGAAGGCCATGCGCTGCAGCGCTTCTGGCGGGACGTCACCTCGGCGAGCAGCCATATCGCCCTGCAGTACGACACCGCTGCCCGCACCACCTACTCGACGGTCCTGCTCGGCCCCGCGGACTAGGGCCTGTCCGGCACAAGACCCGACCAGCACCTGCCCGGCCTTCCCCAAGGAGTCATCCCATGCCCAGCACCGCCGTGCCGACCCGCACCCGCGAGATCCATCTCGCCGCGCGCCCCGACGGCGCGTACGCCCCGGAGAACCTAAAGCTCGTCGAGGCCGAACTGCCCGCGCCCGGCCCCGGCGAGATCGTCGTGCGCAACGACTGGATGCTGCTCGCGACCGCGTACCGCGAGCTGATGAGCGAGGACAACAAGCTGCCCCTGCCCGCGTTCGCCATCGGCGCGCCGCTCACCGGCCGTACGGTCGGCACGGTGCTGCGCTCGAACAGCCCCGACCTGGCCGAAGGCGATCTCGTCGAGCACTTCATGGGCTGGCGTGAGCACGTCGTCCTGCCCGCCGCGCAGGCCGTCAAGCGGGACGCCGCCCAGCTGCCGACGCCCGCGCACTTCCTCGCCAACGGGCCGACGGCCTGGCAGGGGATGGTGGACATCGCGGACGTGCAGGCCGGTGACACGGTGTTCGTCTCCGGCGCCACCAGCGGGGTCGGTTCGCTGGCGGGCCAGATCGCCAAGTGCCGTGGCGCCGGGCGGGTGATCGGCAGCACGGGCAGCAAGGAGAAGGTCCGCTACCTCGTGGAGGAGCTCGGCTTCGACGCCGCCTTCGACTACCACGACGGCCCGGTCCTCGACCGGCTGCGCGAGCTGGCGCCCGACGGGATCAACGTGTTCTTCGACAACGTCGGCGGTGAGCAGTTCGAGGCGGCCGTCCAGGTCGCCACCCCGTACGCGCGGTTCGCGCTGTGCGGCGCGCTCGGCAGTCAGCTCGGCGAGACCACCGGCCCCCGGCTCGACCTGCTCACCGCCATCGGCAAGCAGCTGGCCCTGCGTCCTTTCGCCTGCTTCCACACCCCGGACCAGATCGCGGTGTGGAACAAGCATTTCGCCCAGTGGCTGGACGAGGGCCGGTTCGTCTTCCCGCACACCGTCGTCGAGGGCGGACTGCCGTACGCGCCGCAGGCGTTGGCCGCGCTGCTCGACCGCTCGTACAGCGGCAACGTCGTCCTCTCCCTGCAGGCGTGACGGGGGCGGACCGCCGCCGAGCCGGTCGGCGGCATCGTCGGAAGGAAACGTGATGCCAGGCAGGACGCAGGACAGCGGGAGCACGGGCGGGACGGCGGTGCACGCCGGGCCGTCCGACGGCTGGGGACGCGACCCGGAGGACGCACGCCTCGAACGGTGCGCCATCGAGGTGCCGCTCGACTACGACGACCCCGACGGCGAACGGATCACGCTCGCCGTCACCCGGATCCGCGCGCTGGATCCGGCGCGGCGACGCGGCGTGCTCGTCGGGCTCAACGGCGGACCGGGCGGGAACCAAGGGCTCGGCCGTTTCATGCCGTTGCGGCTCGCGGACACGCCCGTGCACGAGGTCTACGACCTCATCGGGTTCGATCCGCGCGGCTGGGGCGCCTCGGCGCCGCTGATGCGCGAGGTCGTGCAGGGCAAGGCGCCCTGGTCCTCCCGTCCCTCGGACGAGGAGTTCGCGCAGCTCGCCGAGGACATGAAGGCCGTCGAGGAGGGCGCGGCCCGCGCCGGCGGCACACTGCGGGCGCACATCACCACCCGCAACGTGGCCCGCGATCTCGACCGGATCCGCCGCACGCTCGGTGAGGACCGCATCAGCTATCTCGGCTACGCGTACGGGACG
Source organism: Streptomyces sp. MB09-02B (assembly GCF_033794485.1). Taxonomy (NCBI): domain Bacteria; kingdom Bacillati; phylum Actinomycetota; class Actinomycetes; order Kitasatosporales; family Streptomycetaceae; genus Streptomyces; species Streptomyces sp. MB09-02B. The sequence continues at coordinate 10,231 of NZ_JARGEE010000107.1, read as the reverse complement.
TACCTGGGTTCCGTCTACGCCTCGATGTTCGGCGAGCACCTCGACCGGCACGTCTTCGACTCGTGCGTGGACCCGGGTGCGGTGTGGCGCGGCCAGTACACGTCCCAGGCGGAGGCGATCCGCGCCAACGTGGACGCCTGGGCCGCCTGGGCGGGCGAGCGTGACGGGGTCTTCGGCCTGGGCACGGACGGCGACGCGGTGATCGCGAGCGTGGAACGGCTGGCCGCCGCCCTGCACGCCTCCCCCGTCGGCGGGGTCGACCGGACCGTCCTGGACGGCGCGGTCGGCAACGGCGCCACGCACCGCCCGCTGTGGGACCAGCTCGCCCTGCTCGTCGTCGCCCTCACCGCCGGGGACGCCCGGGCGGCGCAGACGGCCTGGCTGCTCGCGGCCCCGGACGGCGAACAGCCGAAGCCGGGCGACACGCACTTCCCCGGCCTCGTGGAGGCGACGACCTGCGAAGGGGTCTGGTCCCGGGACCTGGAGACGTACTTCGCCGACATGCGCGACTTCCGCGACCGCTGCCCGTACGGCTACGGGGTCTCGCGCGCCCAGCCGTGGGTCGCGACCTTCCGTACGGACCGGCCGCGTGAGGCCATGACCGTGCTGCGCGGGGACAACTGCGCCCCCGGGCTCATCGTGGCCGCCGAGGGCAATCCGACGCTGGCCCACCGCGGCGGGCGGGCGATGGCCACCCTGTTCGGCGACCGGCTCGTCACGGTCGCGGACGACGGCAGCAACGAGATGTTCGCCGTCCGCGGCAACAGTGCCGTCGACGCGCTCGTCACCGCCTACTTCGTCGACGGCCGGCTCCCGGACACGGACGTGACGGTCGCGGGCACCCCGCGTCCGGCGCCGGAGGCGACGGCGGCGCAGGACGGGCCCGGTGCGGCGGACCTCGTCGCGAAGGGGCCCGACGCGGAGACCGTGGGCAGCTACCTGGCGGCTTTCCGCGCGGCGGCCGCGCGCCCCTGAACCGCACGCCGCCGCACCGCACGACGAAGGTCCGCCGCCCGTTCCGGAAGGGACGGGCGGCGGCCCCGTCTGTTTGCTGCCGCGCTGAGCCGGGCCGTACGAGCCGATGCCGCACAAGCCGATACCGTACGAGCCGATGCCGCGCGAAGCCGATGCTGCACAGGTCGATGCCGCACAGGTCGATGCCGCACAGGTCGATGCGCCGCGCGAAGCCGACGCCGCACAAGTCGATGCCGCACGAACAAGCCCGCTCCGCCTGCGAGTTGCCCCGCACGAAAGCCGGCCCCCACACGGGGGCCGGCGTCGTACGGACAGGACTCAGACCGCGGCCGCGGCTGCGGCCGCCACCGGCACCCGCAGCGCCGCAAGCTCCCGGCGTGCCTTGATGTGGTCGGCCGGCCGGTTGACCGACTCGACGCCGAGCAGCCGGCCGCCTTGGTAGCAGCGCACCGAGAAGCGGCCGGAGGCCGGATCCCCGTCCGTCTCGCAGCGGTCGTGTCCCGTCGTGAGCCCGGCGATCTGGAGCTTCGCCGCGTACTGGTCCGTCCAGAACCACGGCACCGCGGTGTACCCAGGCGCGTCGGCGCCCATCAGGAACGCGGCCACGTACTTGCCCTGGTCGGTCGCGTTCTGCACGGACTCCAGGCGCAGCGACCCCGTACCGGCCGGGTCGGGGAAGCGGGCGCAGTCGCCGATGGCGTGGATCCGCGGGTCGCCGGTGCGCAGGTGCTCGTCCACGACCACGCCGTCGGCGACGTCCAGTCCGGCCATCTCGGCGAGCGCGGTCTCCGGGCGGACGCCGACGCCGACGACCACGACGTCCGCGGGTAGTCCGGTCCCGTCGGCCAGCAGCACCTCCACGGCGGCCTCCCGGGACACCCCGTCGAGGGCGGTGACCTGCCGGCCGAACAGGATGCGGACCCCGTTCTCGCGGTGCAGCCGCAGCAGATGCTCGGACACGGGCCGCGAGACCGCGCGGGCGATCACCCGGTCGAGGGCCTCTACCACGGTCACCTCGCAGCCGAGGCCGCGGGCCGTGGCGGCGACCTCCAGGCCGGTGAAGCCGGCGCCGATGACGACGACGCGGCTGCCCGGCTGCAGCTTCGTGCGCAGCCGGGTCGCGTCGTCGACGGTCCTGAGCACGCGGACGGCAGGGTGTCCGCTGCCGGGGACCGGGAGGTGGCGGGGTGTGCTGCCGGTGGCGAGGATCAGCCGGTCGTACGGCAGCGAGCCGCCGGACGACAGCGCGACCGAGGCGTCGGCCCGGTCCACGGCCACGGCGTGCGTGTCCTGGACGAGGCTGATGCGCCGGTCGTCGAGGAAGGCGGGGGCGCGCAGCGTCAGGTCGTCGGTGCCGGCGGTCCCCGCCAGGAAGCGCTTGGACAGCGGCGGCCGGTCGTACGGAGCCTCGGACTCGGCGCACACGACGTCGAGCCGCCCCTCGAACCCGTGCTCCCGCAGCGAGAGGGCGGCCTGCAGGCCCGCCTGCCCGCCCCCGACCACCACGATGGGACGTCCGGTCATTGATCCTCCCTGATTCGAGTGAGTACGCCCTGAATGTGCCGATGCGCGCTGGAGGATGCCTCAAGAGGGGATCGCGGGGGCGGGCCGTGCGAGACCGCAGGTGAACGGCGTCTAGACAGGCGGAAGCTGGTAATCGGGCAGCTCCACTTCGAGGCTGTCCAGCTCCTCGCCAACGGGGATCTGGCACCCCAGCCGGCTCGTCGGCCGCCGCGGTACGGCGGTCGTGTCGAGCACCTCGGATTCGAGCGGATGCAGCGGGGTCACCCGGTCCGCGTCGCTCGCGTCGACGAAGACATGGCAGGTCCCGCACTGCCCGGCGCCACCGCACTCACCGACGACGCCCCGCACGCCGTTGAGCACGGCGCCCCGCATCACGGTGCTGCCGACGGGCACGTCGACGGTGTCGCTGGTGCCGTCCGTACGGCTGTAAGTGATCTTTGCCATGAGTACCCCTAGACCTGGGTCGCCGGGAGAGTCACGACGAGGGAGTCGAGCTCTTCGGTGACAGGAAGCTGGCAGGACAGCCGGCTGTTCGGCTTGCGGGGACTCGAGGTGCAGTCGAGCAGCTCGCCCTCGTTCTCGTCGATCTCGGGCAGCGGGACCGGGCTGTGGTCGACGTACACGTGGCAGGTGGCGCAGATGCCGTCGCCTCCGCACTCGCCTTCGATGCCCTCGACCCCGTTGGTGAGCGCCCCCCGCATGACGGTGCTGCCGACGGGCACGTCGAGGACCGTGACGGTGCCGTCCGGTTGCCGGTAGGTGACGGTGGCCATGAAGGTCTCCCCTCCAGTTTTGTCGAAGGGGGCGCGCGGCCGCGGACGTAGCCGCGGCCGCGCGCCCCGGCGGGACCTACCAGGTGACGGGCATCTCGTAGACGCCGTACATGACGTTGCCGTCCTTGTAGCGCAGTTCGCTCCAGTGCTTGGCGAGCCGCAGGTCGGGGATGCGCCGGAACAGCGTCGTCATGACGATCTCCAGCTCGGTGCGGGCGATGTCGGAGCCGATGCAGTGGTGCAGACCGTGCCCGAACGCGAGGTGGTTGCGGTCGCCGCGCTCCAGGTCGAACGTGTCGGGGTCCTCGAAGACCCGCGGGTCGCGGTTGGCCGACATGCCCACGAGGATGAGGCCCTCGCCCTTGCGCACCAGGACGTCGCCGACCTGCATGTCCTCCATCGCGATGCGCGAGGTGGCCAGGTCGCCGGGCGAGAGGTAGCGCAGCAGCTCCTCGACCGCGCCCGGCACGAGCTCCGGGTTCGCCTTCAGCCGCTCCAGCTGCTCGGGGTGTTCGAGCAGGGTCATGACGCCGATGGCGATCATCGCGGTGCTGGTCTCGTGGCCGCCGTTCATCAGCAGCCGGGTGAGGTTGCACATCTCGCGTCGGTCGTACATGTCCTGGTCGCGGTACTTCTTGATCATCCGGCTGATGAGGTCCTCGCCGGGGTCGTTCTCCTTGCTGATGACCAGCTCTTCCAGATAGCGGCCGACCCGCTCGATGGCCTCGGCACGCTGCTTGGCGCTGCTGGCGCCGCCGAACAGGATCTCGGTGCAGGAGTGCAGGAAGGCCTGGTCCTTGTTGGGGATGCCGAGGATGCCGCACATGATCGTGAGCGGCACCTTCAGGGCCAGCTCGCCGACGAGGTCGACGGGCGGCCCGAGTTCGAGCATGGTGTCGATGCACTCGTCGACGATCTCCTGCATACGCGGACGCATGTCGAGGACGCGCTTCTTCGTGAACGCTCCGGACAGCGCCGCCATCCGGCGGTGCACGGTGTGCTTGGGCGGGTCCCAGCCGATGAACGAGCAGTCGGTCTTGAACTGCTCGGGGATCTCTATGTAGTACGGGAATCCCTCGTGGGCGCGGGCGGAGCTGGACCGGGGGTCGGCGAGCACCTGTTTGATCAGGTCGTAGCGGGTGACCACCCAGGCCGTGCGCCCGGTCGCCAGGGGCACCTTGCGCACCGGGGCGTCGGATTCGCGTACCTCGGCGTACTGGTCCGGCGGGGCCATCGGGCAGCCGCGGTGCCAGGGGAAGGCGGGCAGTTCGGTCGCGTTCGTGGTCAAGGTCGGCCTCTTCTCTCGGGTCGCAGGTCCAGGACGCTCAGCGCCGCTTGGCCGCCGCGCGGTACTCGGTGAGGTAGTGCTTGACGTGCTCGGTGTCGGGCAGGCGCGGGCCGGAACCGGCCGCCCGGGCCGGGTCGACGGCGGGGCGCGGGGTGCCGGGAACGGTGACATCGGCCTCGGGCAGCCGGCCGTCGACCAGGTAGCCGGTGACGAGAGCGTCGACGGCGGCGTTGCCGCGTACGGCGAACATCTCGTTGCTGCCGTCGTCCTCGACCGTGACCAGCCGGTCGTCGACGAGGGCGGCCATGGCGGCGCCCCCGGCGTGCGACAGCATGGGGTTGCCCGCCGCGTGGACCACGAGGCCGGGGCCGTACCTCTCGCGCGTCACGCGCGTCATGGGCTCGCGCGGCTTGTCCTCGCGGAAGGCGACGACCCACGGCTGGGCGCGCATCACGCCGTTCCCGTACGGATAGCGCTCACGGAAGAGCCGCATGTCGGCGAAGTAGGTCTCCAGGTCCGTGGGCCACTCGGCCTCGGCCGTGATCGCCTCGACGAGACCGGAGGTGTGCGTCTGGCCGGGCGCGGGCTGCTCCCACTCGGAGGCGGCGAACAGCCAGGCGGCCTCGACGGCGGCATGGTTGCGGTCCCTCAGACCTCGTACGGTGTCGGCGAGTTGGTCCCACAGCGGGCGGTGCTGGGCGCCGTTGCCCACGATGCCGTCGAAGAACGTACGGTCCAGGCCGCAGAACGGCTCGGCGTGCAGGGCGGCGGCGGTCTCCTCGATGCCCGCGATCACCGCGTCGCCGTCGCCGCCCAGGCCGAACACGCCGTCGCGCTCGCCCACCCAGGCCGCCCAGACGTCCACGTTCGCGCGGATCGCCTCGGCCTGCGCCATGTACTGGCCGCGCCACAGACCGCCCGGGTCGACGCTGGAGTCGAAGACGTGCCGGTCGACGTGCTCGCCGAACAGCGTCCCGTAGACGGAGGCCGGGTAGGTGGCGTCCGCGTACGCGAGGAGGCTGATCCGGTCCTCGCCGAGCGCGACGCGGATCCGGTCGAGGTCGCGGGCCACGTTCCGGGTGGTGATGTGCGCGCGCAGTGTGCCGCCGGCGCGGGCCGCGCCTTCCTCGGTCGCCCGTACGTCCTCGGCGATCTGCGCGAAGTCCTCGTCCGCGGGACGCGACGACCACGGCGCCTTGCCCTGCACGACCTCGCGCAGCACCGGCGCCGAGGCGCCCCAGCCGCGCGTGTCGAACCCGACCAGGTCGTACACCTCGTGCACGGCGGTCCCCGCGAGGCGCAACGGCATGAACCGGCCCTGCGCGTTGTGGCCGCCGGGTCCGCCGTTGAACGCGACCAGCACTCCGCGCCGCTTCGCCGGGTCGAGCGCCGGGATGCGGCCGACCGCGACGGTGATGTGCTCGCCGTCGGGGTCCTCGTAGTCGAGCGGGACCTCGACCTCGGCGAACTGCAGCGCACTGCCGTCCGGGTCGGCGCGCCAGAGAGGACCGTCGTCGGGGCGGGCCGCCGGCGGCGCCGGTGAGGCATCAGCGATGGGGTTCACGTGTTCCTACCTCCGTGAGTGGGTGCCTGCGGCAGCTGCCCCGCCGCGTGCGTCGGCCTGGCAGACAGAGTGCGCCGCGCGGCTCGACGGGCTCTTGAGTCCCGGCAGATGCCCGCGTGCCCGACGGCGCGCCGCCCGCGCCTCGTCCCGCCCCGTCGCCCGTCGCCGCGTCGAAGGGCGCCCACGCTGAGGGGACTTCCTGGTCCCGGCGTCGAGCGCGGGTGGAGCGGGCGGCTCCACGGCGGGTCCACCGGCGCACGAGAACTGCGCAAGGCCCCGGGCCCACCGTCGGGCTTCCGGACGGATCGCCCCGGGCGATACGGATCCGCCCGGGCGCCACGGATCGACACGAGCGATGGGGAGTGCACGATGACAGACACGGGACAACGAGTTGCCTTCGTCACCGGTGCGACCAGCGGCATCGGCCTGGCCGTGACAGAGCTGCTCGCCCGGCAGGGCGTCGCGGTGTTCGGTGTGGCGCGCGGCGCCGAGAGCGTGCGCACCGTGGTCAAGCAGCTGCGCGAGGAGGGCCTCGAGGTGGCCGGCGCCGTGTGCGACGTGACTTCGCCGGAGCAGATCAGGGAGGCCGTACGGGCGGCGGTGGCCGAGTACGGACGGATCGGCATCCTCGTGAACAACGCGGGCCGGGGCGGCGGCGGGGTGACGGCCGAGATCGAGGACTCCCTCTGGGACGACGTGATCGAGACCAACCTCAACGGCACGTTCCGCGTCACCCGCGAGGTGCTGAGCACCGGTCTGATGCGGGACGGTGACTGGGGGCGGATCATCAACATCGCGTCCACCGGCGGCAAGCAGGGCGTCGAACTCGCCGCCCCCTACTCGGCCTCCAAGCACGGCGTCATCGGCTTCACCAAGGCCGTGGGCAAGGAACTCGCGCAGACCGGCATCACGGTCAACGCCGTCTGCCCCGGTTACGTCGAGACGCCCATGGCCCAGCGCGTACGCCAGGGCTACGCGGGCCACTACGGCGTGAGCGAGCAGGAGATCCAGGAGAAGTTCAACGCGAAGATCCCGCTGGGCCGTTACTCCACCCCCGAGGAGGTGGCCGGCCTGGTCGGCTATCTGACCTCCGACACGGCCGCGTCGATCACCGCCCAGGCGCTCAACGTGTGCGGCGGGCTGGGCAATTACTGAGTCGCGACCAGGGGGTGTCCGGCGGATCACGCCGCGGACGCGGCGGCCCGGCACGCCCCTCTGATCGTTCAAGGCGCCGTAGCCCGAAGACGGCCTGACCCGCCCGACACCGCCGGCCCGCCCGGCCGCTTCCGTACGGCCTGTGGCACGAGCAGATTCGGAGTACCCCTGACATGACTGCTGTGACCGATACGACCCCTGTGACGTCGGCGCGGGCCGAGCCCGACGCGGACGCCTTCCGTGCCGCGATGGGCCGCTTCCCCACCGGCGTCACCCTCCTCACCCAGGGCAGCGGCGACGACACCATCGTCATGACGCTCAACAGCCTGACCTCGGTGTCGCTCGACCCGATGCTGATCCTGGTGTCCGTCAAGGCCGACGGGCGGATGCGGCCGCGCATCTCGCGGGCCGGCAGCTTCGCCGTGAGCGTCCTGACGGCGGCGCAGCGCGGCCTGGCCCAGGAGTTCTGCCGCCCCGACCGCTGCGAGGGCTGGGCCGCGATGCTGCGGCTCGCCGCCGAGAAGGGCATCACCGGCAACGCCGTCCTGCCGGCCGCGGAGATGTCGGTCGAGTGCGTGCTCGACGCCGAGCACGAGGCCGGTGACCACACCCTCCTCATCGGCCGGGTGGTCGCCCTGCACGGCGGCGGGTCCGAGCCCGACCCGCTTCTCTTCCACCGGGGCCGCTTCGGCGAGCTGCCCGCCGTATCCGAGAAGGAGCACGCATGACCACCGCTCAGGCCCCGAAGGTGGCACCGCACGGACGGCTGGTGCCGGTGGCCGAGGACGTCCACGCCTTCGTCCAGCCGGAGGGCGGCTGGTGCCTCAACAACGCGGGGCTCGTCGCCGACGGCGGCCGCTCCGTCCTCATCGACACGGCCGCCACCGAGGCCCGCACCCGGCGGCTGCGCGAGGAGACCGCCCGGATCGTCCCCGGCGGCCCCGACTACGTCGTCAATACGCACTTCCACGGCGACCACACCTTCGGCAACGGCCAGTTCGCGGACCGCGGTTCCGTGATCGTGGCCCATGCGGGGACCCGTTCCGACACCGAGGAGGCGGGCCTCGGCCTGCGCCGGCTGTGGCCGGATGTGGAGTGGGGCGAGACCCCGCTGACCCTGCCCACGCTCACCTTCCGCGACGAACTCACCCTGCACGGCGACAAGGTGCGCACCGAACTCCTCCACGTGGGCCCCGCCCACACGGCGAACGACGTCGTGGCGTGGGTGCCGGAGCGTTCGGTCCTGTTCACCGGCGACGTGGTCTGGTCGGACGTGACCCCGTACCTCCTCATGGGCTCGGTGAGCGGTTCCCTGCGCGCCCTGTACGAGCTGCGGGCCCTCGGCCCGTCGGTGGTCGTCCCCGGCCACGGGCCGGTCGGCGGCCCGGAACTCCTCGACTCGACCGAGGCGTACCTGCGCCTGCTCCAGGACCTGGCCGCCGACGGTCTGCGCCGCGGCATCAGCGCCCTGCAGGCCGCACGCGAGGCGGACATCGGGGCGTTCGCCGGCCTCCTCGACCCCGAACGCCTGGTCGGAAACCTGCACCGCGCCTACGCCGAACTCGAAGGCCTCGCCCCGGGCGCCCGTATCGACGTAGCGGCCTCCTTCAAGGAGATGGTCGCTTTCCGCGGGGGGCTGCCGGCCTGCCACGCGTGAACCGACTCAAAGAGGAGTCACACATGAACACGAAGCTGAAGCCGCAGACGGAGACGGTCCCGGACACGACAGTCCTGCCCCAACTCCCTCTCCTGACGCGCCCGTCGGAGCGCACGGCACCGGCCCAGGAACCCGCCTGGGTCGCCCTGCTCCTGGCCGGCGACCCGGACGACGACGGGAGCGAACCGCACATCTGCCGGGGGATCGACTGACGGCAGGCGCGGCCCGCACACGATTCGGCGCATGGACGAGGGGCCCAACTCCCGTACCGGAGCGGGCCCTTCGTCCATGCGCCGAATCCGCACAGTCGAGACGAATACGCGACACTCAAGAGGCCGACGCTCAAGAAGCGGCGGGCGCACCCGGCAGACCGGGCACATCCCGGTGGATCACACGCGACCGCGTCAGCAGCCGGCCGTCCACCCGCACCAGAACGTCCTCGACGGTGAAGGTCGGCTGGAAGGACACTTTCCCTTCCCTGTCGACCTGGGTCACCAGCGTGTAGTACGAGACCCGCACCGTGTCCTCGTCGGCCGCGTCGGCCTCGATGAGCAGATGCCCGAACCAGTGCCGTACGGCGATGTCCTTGTACCGCGGCAGCTTGGCCCGCATCCCGGCGACCATCTCGTCCCGCCCGGTCTGCTTGTGCCCGTCCGCGTGCACGACTTCACCGTCGTCCGTGAACGTAGCGGCGAACCCTTCGATGTCCAGGGCGTCGACCCGTCGCATCTGCTGCGCGTAGAAGCTCTGTACCTCGGCGTACAGGTCACCCGTCACCTGCTGCCGAACCGCCCCGACGGCCTGCGTCATGACCACTCCCTTCCCGACGGCGGCCCTGCTGGCGACACCGTCTTCAGCAGGGTGGCGGGGACGGCTTCAGCGTCACTGGAGGGGGACTCGGGACACCCGACGGTACGCCGATGCGGGCGCATCCGGACACGTCACGCCGACCGCCGTGAACGTCACCGCCACGAACATGGCCACCGACGCGATGACGGCAACCGGCCCGATCCCCCCGACGGGGGCGGACGGGGGCGTTCGTCTGCGGCGCGGCGAACCCTCCGGGCACCGCGCACACCAGGAGCCGGTCACCCACCCCGGCGTCGGCAGGACATGCCCACCCACCGCAACGAACTCCGACTCCCTGAGCTTGACTCTGTCGGGGATCTTGGAGTTTCGCGGTGCGGCAGCATGGTCAACGGGCATGCTCGGGTAGTTCCGTTGGCCGATGCAGCTGTCGAGGTGCTCGTTGTCCCTCCGCCCCCGTTCCGGTGAGCAAGTCCCGCCTCTGACTG
>NZ_JARGEE010000106.1:0-23463 GCF_033794485.1 Streptomyces sp. MB09-02B | reverse complement strand
ACCCGCCCCCCGGGCAACCTCCGCGCCCGCCTCACCTCCTTCGTGGGCCGCGACACCGACATAGACACGATCCGCGACGACCTCACCACCACCCGCCTCGTGACCCTCCTCGGCCCCGGCGGCGCGGGAAAGACCCGCCTCTCCCAAGAGGCCGGCGACGCGGTGGCCGCAGCCATGCCGGACGGCGTCTGGCTCGCCGAACTCGCCCCCGTCGACGACCCCGCGAACGTCCCGGAGGCCGTACTCACCGCCCTCGGCGCCCGCGAGACCGTCCTGAGGGGCGCCGGCGCCGAGGAGATGCGCGTCGCGGCGGACCGCCAGGACGACCCCCTTGTCCGCCTCGCCGAGCACTGCGCCGGCCGCCGCATGCTGCTGATCCTCGACAACTGCGAACACGTCGTGGACGCCGCCGCCCGCCTCGTCGACCACCTCCTCCAGCACTGCCCGGGGCTGACCGTCCTGGCCACCAGCCGTGAACCCCTCGGCGTACCGGGGGAGTTGCTGCGCCCGGTGGAACCGCTGACGGAACCCCACGCGCTGCGCCTGCTCGCCGACCGGGGAGCGGCCGCCCGGCCCGGTTTCACCGTCGACGCCGACCCGGAGGCCGCCGCCGAGATCTGCCGACGCCTCGACGGACTGCCGCTCGCGATCGAGCTGGCGGCGGCCCGGCTGCGGATGCTGACGCCCCGCCAGATCGCCGACCGTCTCGACGACCGTTTCCGGCTGCTCACCTCCGGCAGCCGCACCGTGCTGCCCCGGCAGCAGACCCTGCGCGCGGTCGTCGACTGGTCCTGGGAGCTCCTCGACGAGGACGAACGGGACGTCCTGCGGCGGCTGTCGGTGTTCGCCGGCGGCTGCGACCTGGCCGCCGCCGAGGCCGTCTGCGGCCCCGCCGCGCTGGAGGCACTCGGCTCGCTCGTCGACAAGTCGCTGGTCGTGGCGGCCCCTACGAACGGGACGGGCGCCGACGGCCCGGGCACCGGCGGCTCCGCCGGCGCCGAGATGCGCTACCGCCTCCTGGAGACCGTCCTCGAGTACGCCGGGGAGCGCCTGGACGAGACGGGCACCCGCCCCGCCGCCGAACGCGCGCACCTCACCTACTACCGCGAACTCGTCCGTGTCACCGACCCGTTGCTGCGCGGCTCCGGCCAGCGCGCCGCGATCGGGCTGCTGGAGCTGGAGTACGAGAACATCCGCACCGCGCTCCGGCGCGCCGTCGCCGAGCGGGACGAGCAGGAGGCGCTCTGTCTGACCCTGTCGCTGTGCTGGTACTGGCAGATGCGCGACCTGAAGACCGAGGCCCGGCACTGGTCCGCCCAGGTCAAGGACCTCGGCCCGGACCCCTTCATGGCCCCCGCGAGGCCCGTGCCGGACCTGCGGGACCGCGCCGCCGAACACCCGCCACCGATGAGCCCCGCCGTCCTCGACGAGGCCCGGCGTGGGGTGCACCTCGTCCACCTGGCCTGCATGGACATGGAACTGCCCGCCTGGGAGACCCCCGAGAGCCAGGAGAAGCTGCGGGTCATCAGCGCGACCTACCGTCCGGGCCAGCCCCAGACCTGCCGCTTCCCCGGCTTCATGTGGTTCTACGCCGTCCTGCTGACCGGCGACATGGACCGGCTGCGCGCCGTCCTCGACAGCAACATCGACACCTGCCGCGCACTCGGCTTCACCTGGGAACTGGCGCAGACCCTGCAGATGCGGGCCAACATCCTCGCCAACCGAACCGACTGGGCGGGCGACGCCCTCGCGGACGCCGACGAGTCGTTAGGGATCTTCGACCGGCTCGGGGACGCCTTCGGCGCCGCCGAGGCGCTCTCGGCGCGCGGCGAGTTCCTGGAACGCAAGGGCGAGTTCACGCTGGCCGCCGCGGACTTCGAGCGGGCCATCGAGTACGCCGAACGGCTCGGCGCCAACGCCCAGTTGGGCATGCTCGGCGTCCGGCTCGGCTGTGTGTACATCGAGGGCGGAGACGCGGAACGCGGCGAGAAGATGTTGCTCGACGTGTTGGAATCCGGGCGCCGGGCCGCCGGCGGGGCGGTGCCCGCCGCCCGGCTCTTCCTCGCGATCCGGCTCGGCCGCAGTGGGCGCACGGACGAGGCCCGCGAGCAGCTCACCCTGCTGCGCGCCGACTTCCACGCCGCGGACTTCGTGCTCTTCGCCGGGTTCGTCATCGGCGTCGAGGGCTGGCTGGAGACGATGGACGGACGCTACGAGGAGGCGCTGACGCTGATGCGGGGGGCGCTGGAACGGAGTCTGGACCGGCTGTCGCGGATGGTCGCGCCCTATATGTCAGCCATCCATCTCGTGACCGCAGCCGTAGCCGTAGCGTGCGTCGACGACGGCTCCCGCGCCCTCGACGCGGCCCGGCTCCTCGGCGCGGCCGACGCGCTGCTGCCGCCCGGCCACTTCTCCAGCCCGATGGAGGTCGAGACCCGCGCCAAGGCCGAGGCCGTGACGCGGGCGGCCCTGGACGACGCGGCCTACGAGCGGGCGTACGCCGAGGGCGGCGCCCTCTCCCGTGAGGAGGCCGCCGCCCTCGTCTGAGGTCAGTTCTTCGTCTTGAACTTGTGGATCGCGATGGGCGCCATCACCGCCGTCAGCCCCACCGACCAGCAGAGCGTGACGATCAGATCGTGGGCGATCGGCCCGCCGGTCATCAGTCCGCGCGCGGCGTCCGCGAGGGCCGACAGCGGGTTGTAGTCCGTGAAGGCCTGCAGCCAGCCCGGCATGGACTGGGTCGGTGCGAAGATCGACGAGCCGAACTGCAGCGGGAACAGCACCAGGAAGCCCATGGCCTGCACGGACTGCGCGTTCTTCATGGTCACGCCCAGCACCAGGAAGATCCACATCAGGGACGAGCCGAAGACGACGGCCAGACCGACCGCGCCGAACAGCCCCGGCCAGCTGGTGATGTCGAAGCCGATGAGGACGCCGACGGTCAGCAGGATCGTCGTGGCGACCAGCATGCGCAGCAGTTCGACGGAGATCTTCGCGAGCAGCACCGAGGACCGGCCGATCGGCAGGGACCGGAAACGGTCCATGACGCCCTTCTGGAAGTCCTCGTTGAAGCCCGTGCCGACGCCCATGGCGATGTTCATGCCCATCATCGCCATCAGGCCCGGCACCACGTACTGCACGTACTGCTCCTGGCCGCCGCCCAGCGCCTGCCCGATGGAGCCGCCGAAGACGTACACGAAGAGCAGGGTGAACACGATCGGCATCAGCACCGCGTCGAACATCGACTCCGGGTCCTGCCGGATCCACAGCAGATTGCGCCGGACGAGCGCCCCGGTGTGCCGGGCGTGGGCCCGCAGCCCGATCCGGCCGTCGGCCTCGCCCGTGGTGGGCAGGGTGGTGGCGCTCATACGGCGGCCTCCTCGTAAGCGGGGGACGGGGTGGTGTCCTGCGGTGCACTGGCCTTGTGACCGGTGAGCGACAGGAACACCTCGTCCAGGCTGGGCAGTTCGGTGCTGATCGAGGCGATGGTGACGCCGCGCGAGGTGATCGCGCCTACGACGGCGGTGAGTTGCTCGTCGCTGAGGATGGGCACGTGGAGGGTGCCGGTCTCGGTGTCCACGGTGGTGGTGGCGAGCCCGGTGATCCCCAGGCCGTCCAGGTCCGCGGCCAGCGGGCGCAGATGCACCGGGTCGGCCGTACGGACCCGGAGAGTACGCCCGCCGACCTGCGCCTTCAGCTCCTCGATCCGGCCGCCCGCGATCACCTTCCCCCGGTCGATCACGGTCAGTTCGGAGGCCAGCTGCTCGGCCTCCTCCATGTACTGGGTGGTCAGCAGCACGGTCACGCCGTCACCGACCATCCGCTTCACCTCGGCCCACACCTCGTTGCGGGTGTGCGGGTCCAGACCGGTCGTGGGCTCGTCGAGGTACAGCACGGCCGGGCTGCCGATCATGGAAGCGGCCAGGTCGAGGCGCCGCCGCATACCGCCGGAGTACGTCCCCGCCGGGCGTCCGGCGGCCTCGGTCAGCGAGAACCGCTCCAGCAGACCGGTCGCGCGGCTCTTCGCCTCCTTCCGGGGCAGGTCGAGCAGCCGGCCGATCATGTAGAGGTTCTCGAAGCCGGACAGTTTCTCGTCCACGGAGGCGTACTGCCCGGTCAGGCCGATCACCCGGCGCAGCTGGCGCGGCTGCCGTACGACGTCGTACCCGGCCACGGTCGCCTGGCCCGCGTCCGGTGTGATCAGTGTGGACAGGCACCGCACGAGCGTGGTCTTGCCGGCCCCGTTGGGGCCGAGCACGCCCATCACCGTGCCCTCCCGTACGTCGAGGTCGACACCGTCCAGCGCCCTGGTCTCCCCGTAGTGCTTGACCAGCCCCCGCACGGCTACAGCGCCCTTCGCGCCGCTGGCGTTCTTGTCGATTCGTGTCATGAGGACGACGGTCCCAGAGCCCACCGACAAACCACCGACAGCCCGCCGACAGCCGTCGACTCGGTTCGTCGGCGGCTGCGGGTGCGTGGGGGCCGTTCGCGCAGTTCCCCGCGCCCCTGAAAAGCAGGGGCTGCGCCCCATGCTTTTCAGGCCCGCGGGGCCGTGGTCTTTCAGGCCCGCAGGGGCATGAGGTTTTTAGGGGCGCGGGGAACTGCGCGAGAAGCCCCACCGAGCCGCACCCGACAACGCACCCGGCCCAGCGGACCCGGAGGGCCTAGTGGACGGAGTGCTCCTCCTGGGGGAACGTCCCGCCGACGACATCCTCCGCGAACGCCTTCGCCGCGTCCCCCATGACCGTCCGGAGATCCGCGTACTGTTTGACGAACTTCGGTACCCGCCCGCCCGTCAGCCCGAGCATGTCGGTCCACACGAGCACCTGTGCGTCGGTCTCGGCACCCGCGCCGATGCCGACGGTCGGGATGTGGAGCACCCGCGTGACCTCCGCCGCCAGCTCCGCCGGAACCAGCTCCAGGACGACCGCGAACGCGCCCGCGTCCTGGACGGCCTTGGCGTCGCGCAGCAACTGCTGCGCGGCCTCCTCGCCGCGCCCCTGTACGCGGTAGCCCATCGCGTTGACGGACTGCGGCGTGAGGCCGATGTGGGCCATCACGGGGATGCCGGATTCGACCAGCAGCTCGATCTGGCGGTGCGAACGCTCGCCGCCCTCCAGCTTGACCGCGCCGACCCCGGCCTCCTTGACCAGCCGGGTCGCCGAGCGCAGCGCCTGCACCGGCCCCTCCTGGTAGGAGCCGAAGGGCAGGTCGCCGACGATCAGGGCGCGGCTGGTGCCCCGTACGACGGCCGCGGAGAGCATGGTCATCTCGTCGAGGGTGACGGGCACGGTCGACTCGTACCCGAGGTGGCAGTTGCCCGCCGAGTCGCCGACGAGCATCACCGGGATGCCGGCCTCGTCGAAGACGGACGCGGTCATCGCGTCGTACGCCGTGAGCATGGGCCACTTCTCGCCGCGCTCCTTGGCGAGGGCGATGTCCCGGACGGTGATACGGCGGGTGCCCTTGCCCCCGTACAGCGCCTTGCTGCCGTCGGAGGGCTTCGTCTGGGCAGCCGAAAGCTGCGTCATCGCTCCAGCTCCTTCATGTCATCTCGAGGCACCCTTACGGCGTCCCCGGACCACTTCCCATGGTGGCACCTCGGGCAGGGGAGGGCTAGGGCGGGTGCGTGTGACCGTTCAGGCACGCGGTGCGCCCGAATGGCGATGTGTAAGAACCGGGTAAAAGATATACGATACGAGACGGTCCCGTATCGAAATAGGTCTAGGGTCGACGACATGACTACCGCAGTCCCTGACTCCCGCATACCGGCGGCGGTGCACCGGCGCCGCTGGGTGATCCTCGGTGTGCTGATGCTGAGCCTGCTGATCGTGGTGCTCGACAACTCGATCCTCAACGTCGCCATCAAGACCATCTCCACCCCGGAGCCCACCGGGCTCGGCGCCACCCAGAGCGAGCTGGAGTGGGCGATCAACGCCTACACCCTGGTCTTCGCGGGACTGCTGTTCTCCGCCGGTCTCCTCGGCGACCGCCTCGGCCGCAAGAAGGTGCTGCTCGGCGGACTCGTCGTCTTCGGCATCGGCTCGGCGCTGGCCGCCCTGTCGGGCTCCCCGGCCGAGCTGATCGCCTTCCGCGCGGTGATGGGCCTCGGCGCCGCCTTCGTGATGCCCGCCACCCTCGCCGTCCTGATGAACGTCTTCGAGCGCGACGAGCAGCCGAAGGCCATCGGCATCTGGGCGGGCGGCGTGGGCCTCGCCATCGCCATCGGCCCGATCACCGGCGGCCTCCTGCTCGACCACTTCTGGTGGGGCTCGGTCTTCCTGATCAACGTGCCGATCGTCGTCCTCGCCCTCGGCCTGATGCTCTGGCTGGTCCCCGACTCGCGCGACCCGAACCCCGGCCGGATCGACCCCGTCGGCGTCCTGCTCTCCGTCGTCGGCCTCGTGCTCCTCGTCTACGGCATCATCCGCGGCGGCCAGCTCGCCGACTTCACCGACATCACGGTCCTCGCGCCCAGCCTGGGCGGCCTCGCGGTCCTCGCCGCCTTCGTGGTGTTCGAGAAGCGCAGCGACCACCCGTCCATCGACATCTCGTTCTTCCGGAACAAGGTGTTCTCGGCCGCCATCGCAGTCATCGGCCTGGTCTTCTTCGCGCTGATGGGCGTGACCTTCTTCTCCGTCTTCTACACCCAGACCGTGCGCGGCTACACCCCTCTCCAGACCGGCCTGCTGATGCTCCCGCTGGCCGTCGCGCAGCTCGTCTTCGCGCCCCGCGCCCGCCTCGTCGTCGACCGGTTCGGCAACAGCGCGGTGTGCACGGCCGGCATGGTGCTGATCGCCGCGACGCTGGCCGCGTTCGCGGTATTGGACGCGGACACGCCGATCTGGATCCTCGAAGTCGTCTTCTTCCTCATGGGGGTCGGCATGGCCCATGTGATGACCCCGCTGAGCGTTGTCGTCATGCAGGCGCTGCCCCGCGAGAAGGCCGGCTCGGCGTCCGCGCTCAGCAACACCTTCCGGCAGGTCGGCGGCGCCCTCGGCATCGCCGTCCTCGGCTCGGTGCTCTCCACCGCCTACCGGCACGGCATCGAGGGCGAACTCCCCGCCGGCGCCCCGCACGCGGCCGCCGAGTCCATCGAGGCCACCCTCGCTCTCGCCGCCCGGCTCGGCGAGCGGGGCCAGGCCCTGGTCACCCCGGCCCACGACGCCTTCCTGCACGCCATGCACGTGACCGCCCTGTGCGGGGCCGGTGTCGCCCTCCTCGGCGCGGTGGCCATGGCGGTGTTCCTGCCGGGACGGCCGAAGGGCGGCCAAGAGGGCAAGGAGGAGACGGAGTTGGTGGCCGCCGACCACTGACGGAGAATCGGACCGACGCGCGAGTGGGCCGCACCGGCCCACGCGTGAGGGGGACCGGCGCGCGAGTGAGCCGCACGGCCCACGCGTGAGCCGGACCAGCACACGAGAGACGGAGTCGACCTTGAGCCTCGCCGAGAGCCACGCCGGAGACGGGCGGGTCCGGGACGGCAGCCCCGTACGCGGACGGCCCCGCAGCGAGGCCGTGGAGCGGTCCATCATCGAGGGCGTGATGAGGCTCCTCGAAGAGGGGGTGCCGCTCGCCGAGTTGTCGATCGAGCGGGTGGCCCGCACCGCCGGCGTGGGCAAGGCGACCATCTACCGCCGCTGGAGCGGCAAGGAGGCGCTCTTCGTCGACGTCCTGCGCGCCGCCGAACCCCCGGACCCCGTGCTGCCCGGCACCTCGATGCGCGACGACCTGGTCGTCTTCCTGGAGGCGGCACGCAGGCGAGGCCTGCTCAACCGGCCCTCGGCGATCCTGCACAACGTCATCGCCCAGATGAAGAGCAGCCCCAAGATCTGGGACGCCTACCACGCGGACGTCGTCGCCCCCCGCCGCCGAGCCCTCGCCGACGTCCTGCGCCGGGGTCGGGACAGCGGCGAACTCCGCCCGGACGTCGACATCGACCTCGTCGGCGACCTCGTCCTCGGCCCCATGCTGGTCCGCACCGTCATGCGCCCGGACGCCCCGCTCCCCGAGGACCTCGCCGAGAAGATCGTCGACACGGTCCTCGAAGGGCTCCGCCTTCCTGACTGACCGCCGGCTGCCTGCGAGGTGAGTCACAGCGATGTGCGCGTTTCGTTACAGACGTCGGGGCCTGTCCGCCGGTTCGGAACTCCGAACAGCGGGTTGTGCGTCCTTGTGCCCGTACGACCGCCCGGTGACGGCGGGATCGAAGGCAATCATCCCCTAGGGTTTTGAGAGCGCGGGGGGAAGAAGTGCACGGCAGGCAGTGAGGCGACGGTATGGCGCAGGCGTACATGACGGAGACGGGCGGCGGCGGCACGGGTCAGGGCCGCGAACAATCCCGGTTCCGGCGCCTGTTCGGCCGCCTCTTCGGTGGGTGGAGAGGAGACCGGCGGATCTGGCGGCGCGGCATCGTGCTCGCGGTCCTCGCGGTTCTCGTGGCCCTGGTGATGGTGTTGCACGCCCAGGTCCCCAACACCGTGGGAAACCTGGGCAGTCTGACGGAGACGTTCCTGCCGTGGTTCGGTCTCGTGATCCCGCTGCTGCTGATCCTCGCCCTGGTCCGCAAATCGGCGACGGCGCTCATCGCGCTCCTGGTGCCCACCGTCGTCTGGCTGAACATCTTCGGCGGACTGGTCACCAGCAAGACCGGCACCGGCGGCGACCTCGCCGTCGTCACCCACAACGTCAACGCGGACAACGCCGACCCGTCCGGCACGGCCCGCGAGGTCGCCGCCTCCGGCGCGGACGTGGTGGCGCTGGAGGAACTCACCGAGAACGCGGTCCCGGTGTACGAGAAGGCGCTCGCGGCGACGTACCCGTACCACGAGGTCGTCGGCACGGTCGGGCTGTGGAGCAGGTACCGGATGAGCGACACCAAGGCCGTCGACATCAAGCTCGGCTGGGAGCGCGCGATGCGTTCGACGGTGGCGGCACCGGACGGGCCGGTCGCCGTCTACGTCGCCCATCTCCCCTCGGTGCGGGTGAAGCTGGAGGCCGGGTTCACCGCCCGCCAGCGCGACAAGAGCGCCGACGCCCTCGGCGAGGCCATCGCCGACGAGCCGATCCAGCAGGTCGTCCTCCTCGGCGACCTCAACGGCACCATGAACGACCGCGCCCTGAACGCCGTCACCGCCCAGATGCGCTCCACCCAGGGCGCCGCGGGCGACGGCTTCGGCTTCAGCTGGCCGGCGTCGTTCCCGATGGCCCGTATCGACCAGATCATGGTCCGGGGCATGGAGCCGACGGCGTCCTGGGCCCTGCCGGAGACCGGCAGCGACCACCTGCCGGTGGCGGCACGGATGAGGATGGAGACGTCGGGCGGTTGACGGCGCTGACGGCGCTGACGGCGCCGAGGCCGACGCGGGTGACGATCGACACGTCCCGGGGCTGACGGCCCAGGTGGGGCGGGGGAGCGGGAGCCGGGAACAGATCCCCGGGTCGAGTTTGTTCCGTCAGTGAACATACGATGGAACGGAACCGATTCCTTCCTTTCCTTCCCCCTGTCCTTCCGCACCCTTTGAAAGGTCTCTCCGCCATGCCCTTGGCCCTGCTCGCTCTCGCCGTAGGCGCCTTCGGAATCGGCACGACCGAGTTCGTCATCATGGGTCTCCTCCCCGAGGTCGCCGCCGACCTCGGGATCTCGATCCCCGCCGCCGGCCACCTCGTCTCGGCGTACGCCCTCGGCGTCGTCATCGGCGCCCCGCTGCTCGCCGCGGCCACCGCCCGGATGCCCCGCCGCAAGGTGCTCATCGGGCTGATGCTCCTCTTCGTCGCCGGCAACGCCCTCTCCGCACTCGCCCCCGACGAGCACTGGCTGCTCGCCGCCCGCTTCCTCAGCGGTCTGCCGCACGGCGCCTTCTTCGGCGTCGGCGCGGTCGTCGCGACCGGCCTCGTGGCGCCGGAACGCAAGGCCCGCTCGGTCTCGCTGATGTTCCTGGGCCTCACGATCGCCAACGTCGCCGGCGTCCCCGCCGCGACCCTCGTGGGCCAGCACTTCGGCTGGCGGATCACCTTCCTCGGCGTCAGCGCGATCGGCCTCGCCGCCATCGCCTCCCTCGCCCTCCTGCTGCCGGACGACCGGGCACAGGCCCCCTCCGCCGGCCTGCGCGGCGAACTGGGCGCCCTGCGCTCCCTGCCCGTCTGGCTCGCCCTCGGCACGACCGTCGCCGGCTTCGGCGCCCTCTTCTCCGCCTACAGCTACATCACGCCGATGCTCACGGACTCCGCCGGATACGCCGAGACCAGCGTGACCATGCTGCTCGCGCTGTTCGGCGTCGGCGCGACCATCGGCAACCTCGCCGGCGGCCGCCTCGCCGACCACTCCCTGCGCGGCACCCTCTTCGGCGGCCTGGCGTCCCTGATCCTCGTCCTGGCCCTCTTCCCGGTCCTCATGGCCGCGCAGTGGAGCGCCGCCGTGGCCGTCCTCCTCCTCGGCGTCGCCGCCTTCGCCACCGGCTCGCCCCTCCAACTGATGGTCATGGAGAAGGCCGCCGCCGCCCCCTCCCTCGCGTCCTCCGCCAACCAGGCCGCCTTCAACCTCGCCAACGCCGGCGGTGCCTGGATCGGCGGCCTCGCCCTGACCGCCGGCCTCGGCACGACGGCCCCGGCGACCGCGGGCGCGGCCCTCGCCCTGATCGGCCTGGCGGTCGCGGCGGTGTCCTACGCCGTCGACACCCGCCGGACGCCCGCTCCCTCCCCGCACCGCGGCCGCGTGGTGGCGTCCCATGTGCCGGGGGAGTCGGAGACGGTACGGGCGGGGGCGTAATTGCCTCGCCCCGGGGCCGCTTCCGGATCTACGCTCCCTGGCCATGACCGCACACGACACGTCCGACCGGCCGCCGTTCGCTCCGAGCGGTGCGGGGCCGGTGATCAGGCAGGAGACCGCCGACGACCACCGAGGGGTGCGCGAGGTCCATGCGCGCGCCTTCGGTGACGACGAGCGGATCCCCGGGCTCGTGGAGGCACTGCGCGTCGCGGAGGCCCCGTCGGCGCCGATGTCGTTCGTCGCCACCGTGGACGACCGGGTTGTGGGCCACGTCCTGCTGAGCGCGGGGCGCCTGGACGCCCCGCGCCGGATCGTGGACGTGCTGACCCTGTCACCGCTGGGCGTGCTCCCGGAGTTCCAGCGTCAGGGCATCGGCACCCGGCTCGTCGCGCACGCCCTCGCGGCGGCGGACGGCCAGGGGGTGCCGCTGGTCTTCCTGGAGGGGTCACCGCACTACTACGGCACGCGCGGCTTCGAGGGCGCCGTAGCGGCGGGCTTCCGCTCGCCGTCGCTGCGCATACCCGAGGCCGCGTTCCAGGTCGCCCGTCTGTCCGCGTACGAGCCGTGGATGACGGGCACTTTCGTCTACTCGGAGGTCTTCTGGACCTTCGACTGCGTCGGCCTGAGGGACCCGGAGGCCTGAGGGATGCGAGCCTGAGGAATCCGGAGGCCTGACGGACCCGGATTTCGACGGCCCCGGAGGCCTGAGGGTCCCCCCAGGCCTCCGCCCCGCGCCTACGCCTGCTCGCGCCACCGGTTCGTGATCGGCAGTCGGCGGTCCTTGCCGAAGCCCTTCGGGGAGATCTTCGTGCCCGGCGGGTACTGGCGCCGCTTGTACTCGGCGGTGTCGACCATACGCAGGGTCTTGACGACCAGGTCCCGGTCGAAGCCGGCGGCGACGATCGCGTCGGCGCCCTGGTCGCGGTCGACGTACAGCGCGAGGATCGCGTCCAGGACCGGGTAGTCCGGCAGGGAGTCCGTGTCGACCTGGCCGGGACGGAGTTCCGCGCTCGGGGGCTTGGAGATGGAGTTCTCCGGGATCGGCGGGGTCTGACCCCGCTCGACCGCCGCCCGGTTGCGCCACTCCGCGAGGCGGAAGATCGACGTCTTGTACACGTCCTTGATGGGGCCGTACGCGCCCACCGAGTCGCCGTAGAGCGTCGAGTACCCCACAGCCAGCTCCGACTTGTTGCCGGGCGCGAGGACGATGTGGCCCTCCTGGTTGGAGATCGCCATCAGCAGCGTGCCGCGCAGCCGCGACTGGAGGTTCTCCTCGGCCAGACCCGTCAGTTCGGTCGACGACATGTACGCGTCGAACATCGGCTCGATCGGGATCGTGCGGAAGTTCAGCCCCGTCCGCCGCGCCAGCTCCGCCGCGTCGCCCTTGGAGTGGTCCGACGAGTACTTCGACGGCATGGACACGCCGTACACGTTCTGCGCGCCCAGCGCGTCGCACGCGATCGCGGCGACCAGCGCCGAGTCGATGCCGCCGGAGAGCCCGATCAGCACGGACGAGAAGCCGTTCTTCGCGGCGTACGCCCGCAGGCCCACCACCAGCGCCGAGTACACCTCCTCGTCGTCGTCGAGGCGCTCCGCGTACCCGCCGGTCAGCTCCGGCTCGTACGCGGGCAGCGGCTCCTCGGAGAGGACGAGCCGGTCGATGCGCAGTCCGTCGTCCACACGCTGTCCATCAGCGGCTTCGCCGCGGGCCGTGACCGGTTCGGCGTCCGCCGCCGGGAGGTCCAGGTCCAGGACCACGCACCCCTCCGCGAACTGCGGTGCCCGCGCGACCACTTCGCCGTGCTTGTCCACGACGATCGAGTCACCGTCGAAGACCAGCTCGTCCTGGCCGCCGATCATCGCCAGGTACGCGGTCGTGCAGCCGGCCTCCTGGGCCCGCTTGCGCACCAGTTCGAGCCGGGTGTCGTCCTTGTCGCGCTCGTACGGCGAGGCGTTGATGGAGAGCAGCAGCCCGGCCCCGGCGGAGCGGGCGGCCGGGACACGGCCGCCGTCCTGCCAGAGGTCCTCGCAGATGGCGAGGGCGATGTCGATGCCGTGCAGCCGCAGCACCGGCATGGTGTCGCCGGGCACGAAGTAGCGGAACTCGTCGAACACGCCGTAGTTGGGGAGGTGGTGCTTGGCGTAGGTGAGCGCCACCTCGCCCCGGTGCAGCACCGCGCCCGCGTTCCGGGGCGCGCCGGCCGGCTGGCCGTACTTCGGCGCGGCGGACTCGGACCGGTCGAGGTAGCCGACGATCACCGGCAGCTCCCCGAAGCCCTCGTCGGCGAGCCGCGCGGCGAGCGCCTTCAGCGCGGCACGGGACGCCTCCACGAAGGACTGGCGCAGCGCCAGGTCCTCCACGGGGTACCCGGTCAGCACCATCTCCGGGAACGCCACCAGATGCGCTCCCTGCTCGGCTGAGTGCCGGGTCCAGCGGACCACCGCCTCGGCGTTCCCGGCGAGATCGCCGACGGTCGAGTCGATCTGATTCAAAGCGAGACGAAGTTGAGGCACGCGGCCCAGTGTAATCGTCAGAGCGACGCAATGGGGTGTGGGGCGCCCCACGTTCGCAGCGCCCCACACCCCGGGCCGCGGTCTACCGGCGGTACGACTCCACATAGCCCTTGGCCGGCGACCCCACCCCGGTCACGTCGTCGTACCCGCGCACCGCGTGCAGCGAGCTGTCGGCGCCCAGTGTGCGGACGGACGTGGCGAGCCCGCCGTCCGTGTCGTAACCGTTGACGAAGTCCACGCGGGCCACCGCGAGACCGGCGCCGCCGGTCGGCCGGTCGGTGACGTCGTGGAACACCTTCGCGCCGTACCCCGAGGCCGCGTACCGGGCGTAGATCGCCGGATCGGCGAAGCCCAGCGGACGGCCGCCGTGGGCCTCCTGGGCCAGCGCCTGCACGCCCGCGACGACCGGTGCGCGAGCGAGGTGCCGCCGATCCGGTACTCGTCGTACGCCTGCCCGCCCTCGGGCAGCGTCTGTGTCTGCCCGATCAGGAAACCGGTGTTCGGGTCGGCGACCGCCGCGATGTCCGGCACCGTACGCATCGGCGCCGCCCCGTTCGCCGTCGCGAGTGCCTTCGGCACGACACCCCGCTGGTAGAAGGGCTGCGGCACGGTCCGGCTGGTCCCGCCGCCCGCGCCGGAGGTGAAGGCGCCGGGGAAGTCCGTCCACCCGTGATGGCGACCCGCACGCCCTTGCCCGTACGGCTGCCCGCCCCGTACGCCGCCCGCAGCTGCCTGCCCGTATACCCATTCACCGCGTACGGGATCTTCGTGCCGTAGGCGCCGGGCAGCGTGCTCGCGGTGTTCGAGCCGTAGTACGAGGAGAAGGGTCCCGCGTTGCGGAACACCGTGCCCGGGGGCGGGAGCTGGTCGTCGTGGGTGGCCCGGTGCGGAGCGGTGTCCAGGCCGGTGACGGTCAGCACGGCACCGTTCAGATCGGCGGGCGCGGAGGCGGTAGCCGCCGGGGCGCGATAAGTGTGCTTGCCCTTACGGTAGTTGTGTGCTGAGCGCCGAACGCGCGCTCGGCGGCCGCGACTTCACCGGTCACCGCTATGTAGCGCCGGTTCGTGCCGGTGACGGTCAGCCCGGCGCCCTTCAGCCATGCCGTCACCGCCTTCACCTGCGCCCCGGTCGTTCCGAAGCGGGCCTGCGTGCGCGCGGCGCTCAGGAACTTCCCGTACGAAGGGGACGAAGGATCGGACACAGCCTTGGCGTACGCCGCCAGCCCGGCCGCGTCCCGCCCGGCCAGATACACATGCCAGGGAATGCCACGGGGCACGGCTGCCCAAAGAACCCGTCAAGCGAATGTATCGGCGCCCCAAGGGACCGTATGCGCAAGGGAATCGCGGCATACGTCCCCGGGGCCGCGCGAACTGCGACGGAGCGTCAGGACCGCGGCGCGGCGCCCCGGTCCTTCAGCATGCGTGTCATCAAGGAGATCTCGGACTCCTGGCCGTTCACCATGCCCTGGGCGAGCTTCTTCTCGACGCCGACCGTGCACTTGGAGACACAGCCCTCCGCCATGTGGATGCCGCCCTTGTGGTGGTCGGTCATCAGCTGGAGGAAGAAGATCTCGGCCTGCTTGCCGTTCAGCTTGCCGAGCTTGTCCATCTCGGTGTCGGTCGCCATCCCCGGCATCAGCGCGCCGTCCTCGCCGGAGGCCATGTCGCCCATGCCCATCCAGGCCATGGGCTTCTCGGACGACACCTTCGGCAGACCCCAGAGGTCGAGCCAGCCGATCATCATGCCGCGCTGGTTGGCCTGCGTCTGCGCGATGTCGTACGCGAGTCGCCGGACCTCCTCGTCGTCCGTCCGGTCGCGCACGAGGTACGACATCTCGACGGCCTGCTGGTGGTGGACGGCCATGTCCCGGGCGAACCCCGCGTCGGCGGAGTCGGCGGTGGGGGCCGCCAGCCCGGACTCGTCACCGTCGGCGACCGCGTACGTGATCGCCCCGGCCGCGACGAGCACCGCCGCGGCCCCGGAGGCGATCCAACCGATGTGCTTCATGCTTCCCACTGTGCCAGTGCCGCCGCCGCTAGGAGACACCGTTGGTGCAGGCGGCACCCGGCTCGGGCGTCTGCTCGCCCTGGACGTAGGTCTCGAGGAACTTGTCGAGGTTCGGGTCCTTGGCGCTCGTCACCGTGCGCTGGTGGCCCCACGCGCTGAGCATGATCGGGTCCTGCTGGTCCTCGACCGGGCTCATCAGCGTGTACGGGGTCTTCTTGACCTTCTCCGCGAGCGCCTTGACGTCGGCCTCGGAGGCCTTGCCGTTGTACGTCACCCAGACCGCGCCGTGCTCCAGCGAGTGCACGGCGTTCTCGTTCTTGATGGCCTTGTCGTAGACGTCGCCGTTGCAGTTCTGCCAGACCGGGTTGTGGTCGCCGCCCACCGGGGGCTCCATCGGGTACTTGACGGTCTTGGTGACGTGGTTCTGGGTGAGCTTGCTGCTCCAGGTCTTCACGCCGTCCGAGCCGGTCTCCCACTTGCCGGTCGACTTGGAGTCGCCGGCCACGCTGTCGCTGCCGTTGTCGTCGGACTGCGAGCGGATCAGGACCGTCCCGCCCACGACGAGGCCGGCGACTATCAGCACGCTGGCGCCGATCGTGAGGATCCGGTTCCGGCGCTCACGGGAACGCTCGGCACGGCGCATCGCCTCGATGCGCGCCTTGCGGTCCCCGCTGCTGTTGGTCTTGGCGGCCATGGGATGTGTCCTTAGTGGGGGATGGGTCGGATGGGACGGTCGGATCAGCTGATCGTAATTTGATCCGCTCCCTCTCGTAAACGAGGGATCCCGTCTCCCATGCTGCCCGCCTGCCACGGATGCCGCGCGGTTTTCGGGGCACGCGTGACGGGCGCCCGGCGGACGTCGGCCCACGCGGGCGTTACGGATGTCGGCGCGAGCAGGCAAGATGGGCGGCAGAGCGGTTGAGCGGCGGAGCGAGCGGTACACCTGCCGTACGCCGGGCGTTCTCCTGGAGGTCGCTCTGTCGATCAAGGTGCGCAACGCGCACGAAATGGTGTTGTGGTGGGATGCTCAGGTGCCCGACCGCCTCCCGTGGCTCGGGAGCAAGGCGGCCTGACCAGCAAGGAATGGGTGGAAGCGGAAGATGGACAAGCAGCAGGAGTTCGTGCTCCGTACGTTGGAGGAGCGCGACATCCGTTTCGTACGCCTGTGGTTCACGGACGTGCTGGGCTTCCTGAAGTCCGTTGCCGTGGCCCCCGCCGAGCTGGAACAGGCGTTTGACGAGGGCATCGGCTTCGACGGCTCGGCCATCGAGGGCTTCGCCCGGGTGTACGAATCCGACATGATCGCCAAGCCGGACCCGTCGACCTTCCAGGTCCTGCCGTGGCGCGCGGAGGCCCCCGGCACCGCCCGGATGTTCTGCGACATCCTCATGCCGGACGGCTCCCCGTCCTTCGCCGACCCGCGCTACGTCCTCAAGCGCGCCCTGGCCAAGACCTCCGACCTGGGCTTCACCTTCTACACCCACCCCGAGATCGAGTTCTTCCTGCTGAAGGACAAGCCGGTCGACGGCTCCCGCCCGACCCCGGCCGACAACTCGGGCTACTTCGACCACACCCCGCAGAACGTCGGCATGGACTTCCGCCGCCAGGCGATCACCATGCTGGAGTCCATGGGCATCTCGGTCGAGTTCTCCCACCACGAGGGCGCCCCCGGCCAGCAGGAGATCGACCTCCGCTACGCCGACGCGCTCTCCACGGCCGACAACATCATGACGTTCCGCCTGGTCATGAAGCAGGTGGCGCTGGAGCAGGGCGTCCAGGCGACGTTCATGCCCAAGCCGTTCTCGGAGCACCCGGGCTCGGGCATGCACACCCACCTCTCCCTCTTCGAGGGTGACCGGAACGCGTTCTACGAGTCCGGCGCGGAGTACCAGCTCTCCAAGGTCGGCCGCTCCTTCATCGCGGGCCTGCTGAAGCACGCCGCCGAGATCGCCGCCGTGACCAACCAGTGGGTCAACTCCTACAAGCGCATCTGGGGCGGCTCCGAGCGCACCGCCGGCGCCGGCGGCGAGGCCCCCTCGTACATCTGCTGGGGCCACAACAACCGCTCCGCCCTGGTCCGCGTCCCCATGTACAAGCCCGGCAAGACGGGCTCGGCCCGGGTCGAGGTCCGCTCCCTGGACTCCGGCGCGAACCCCTACCTCGCCTACGCCATGCTTCTGGCCGCCGGCCTCAAGGGCATCGAGGAGGGCTACGAGCTGCCGCCGGGCGCCGAGGACGACGTCTGGGCCCTCTCTGACGGGGAACGCCGCGCGATGGGCATCGAGCCGCTCCCGCAGAACCTGGGCGAGGCCCTGTCCCTCATGGAGCGCAGCGACCTGGTGGCCGAGACCCTGGGCGAACACGTCTTCGACTTCTTCCTGCGCAACAAGAAGCAGGAGTGGGAGGAGTACCGCAGCGAGGTGACCGCGTTCGAGCTGCGGAAGAACCTGCCGGTGCTGTAGGCGCAGGTCGGAGCGGGTCCCCCGCTGTGACGACACGTGGGGCCGACGGTCGTGGACCGCCGGCCTCGCGTCTCACGGGTGTCACCGCCCGTAGCGGACTTCTCCGTACCGTTCAGCGCGGTCGACGTCGCACCTTGTGACGCAGGTGAAGCACCCGGTTGCCCTGGATCGCCACGTCAGGATCCTCCAGCAGGTGCTGCGCGTGGACCGAACCGAAGTAGCGCTTGCCGGACCCGAACACGACGGGTACGACGTCCATGCGCACCTCGTCGACCAGGCCCGCGGCAAGCACCTGGCCACCGACGTCGCAGGCGGCGACCTCGACCACGCGGTCACCCGCGAGCTCAGCACGCCGTTGCCGTCCAACGGGATGTCACCGCTGGACAACCAGTCGAACAGCGGTCCGGGCTGGTCATTGTCGTCGGTCGTGAGCTGCCGCTCCGGCCCCACGCAGGGGGACGGACCCCCTAGCGGATCACGCGGTGACGGAGGTAGACCTTCGTGTTGAAGGGGCGGGTCTCGACGAGTTCGAGGTCCACCCGGCGTTCGTGCCGGGGGAAGAACGGGATGCCGCCGCCGACCAGCACCGGGTAGACCATGGCCCGGTACTCGTCGATCAGGTCCTCCTCCGCGGCCTGGGCGGCCAGTGTCGCGCCGCCGATCGCGATCTCGCCCTCGCCCGGCTCGGCCCGCAACCGCGCGATCTCCTCCGCCACGCTGCCGGAGGCCAGACGGGCCTGGCCCCGCACGGTCGACAGCGTCGTGGAGAACACCACCTTCGGCAGCGGGTTCCAGAGCGCGGCCCACTCCAGCTCCGCCTCGCCGAGCGCCGGATCCTGGACGGCGGTCTCCCAGTACAGCATCGTCTCGTACAGCCGCCGTCCCATCAGGTGGACGCCGACGTCCCGGATCTCGTCGATCCAGAAGCGGAAGACCTCCGGGTCGGGGCCCGACCAGTCGAAGCCGCCGTCCGGCCCGACGATGTAGCCGTCCAGGGAGACGTTCATCGAATAGGTCACGCTGCGCATCAGGAGCCTCCTCGGTGACGGTTCCGACAGTACGGCCACCGGACGCCGACCGCGTCCCGTCCGGACGAACCCCACCTGCCCACCTCGAAACAGTCCGACGCGCGACCCGTACGCCCCGGGCCCCCGCTACGGATCACGGCTCACCGGTCCGGCGGGGCGGCGGCTCAGCGCGGAGTGCGCAGGCCCTCCAGCGCCGGAGGCAGCGGGTAGACGCGCTCGGAGGGGAACAGGCGCTGGGCCTTCGCGGTGTGCCCGGACCGCACCAGGGCCGCGGCCCTGTGGACCCGCGGGGTGAGGTCCGTGAGGCCTACGACCCACTCGTCGGTGAAGGTCCGGATCAGGTGGCGGCCGATGCCGACCTGGATGCTGTAGTGGTTCAGCGCGGCCCCGCGCGCCGAGCGCTCCGGGTCCCACTGGACATGAACGGCGGCACGGGCCACCGCCGCCGGGTCCGCCGTCGTCAGCACCGCCCGTGACAGCGCCTCCTCCCACCCCTCGCGAGTGATCCGCACCGCGAGCACCCGCTCCTGGCCGGACTTGCCGGCCCAGTTGCTGCGGTGCATCAGCCACAGGAACGACGGCTTGATCCAGGTCATCCGGCGGAACGAGAACGGCTCGACGAAACGGCCCGCCCGCAGCGCCGCGTCGGCGATCGCGGGTGCGTACGCCTGGTACACCACGATCGTGCGGGCGTCGTAGTCGGCACGGATCTCGTACGGGGAAGCCACGCCGGGCACCCTGCCAGCTGCCGGGCGGCGGCCGCGACCGAATATCCCCGCCCGGCCGCCGCGGCCGGACTACTGCTGTCCCGCCAGGGCCGCCAACACCTGGTGCAGCGGCTCCGTCGCCCTGCGCCGGTACTCCTGGATCGACCAGCCGTTGCCGTCCGGGTCCTTGAAGTACATGAAGGTGGCGCCGTCGTCGGGGGTGTACTGGACGGGCTCGGAGACATCGAGGCCGCGTTCGCGGAGTTCGGCGTGGGCGGCCTTGATGTCGGCGACGCAGAGCTGCAGGCCCTGGTAGGAGCCGGGGGCCGGGGTGGTCTCGCCCTGGGTCATGTCCCAGATCGCGTCGCCGAGGGCGATCGAACAGCCGGAGCCCGGGGGAGTCAGCTGGACGATCCGCATGCCCGGCATGACCTCCTGGTCGATGTCGACGTGGAAGCCGACCTTGTCCCGGTAGAAGTCGAGGGCCCGGTCGATGTCGCTCACGGGCAGCGGAATCACTTCGAGCGTGTACTGCATCCCTGGTCCTCCACGTCGCCTTCGGCTTTTCGTCTTGTCGCCTCAGCCGTACCGCCACCGCGTCCGGCGGTACGGCTCCCCCTACCGAAGCCGAAAACCGCGCCGGGCGCCACCGAGAACCGAAAGCCCGCCCGCACCGTGCCGACACGGGTACGGGTTTCGTGCTCTTCCGGTAGGGCTCACCCCCCGTAGAACAACTCCTCCACCACCGCCCGAGCCCGTCGGGTGATGCGGCGGTAGTCGTCGAGCATGTCACCCACGTGGCCCGGGCCGTACCCCAAGTACCGCCCCACGGCGGCGAGTTCGCGACCGTGGGAGGGGAACGTGTCGCCCGCGCGCCCTCGTACGAGCATCACGGCGTTGCGGACGCGGGTGGCCAGCACCCAGGCCTCGTCCAGGACGGCCGCGTCCTCGGCGCCCATCAGGTCGGCCTCGCGGGCGGCGGCCAGGGCCGCGCGGGTGCGGGTCGTGCGCAGGCCCGGCTCGCGGTGGCCGTGCTGGAGTTGGAGGAGCTGGACGGTCCATTCGACGTCGGAGAGACCGCCGCGGCCGAGCTTGGTGTGGAGGGTCGGGTCGGCGCCGCGCGGCAACCGCTCCGACTCCATGCGGGCCTTGATGCGCCGGATCTCGCGCACGGCGTCGTCGCCGAGCCCGTCCGCCGGGTACCGGAGCGGATCGACGAGGTCGATGAAGCGGCGGCCCAACTCCGCGTCCCCGGCGACCGGTTCGGCGCGCAGCAGCGCCTGCGACTCCCACACCAGTGACCACCGGCGGTAGTAGGCCTCGTACGACTTCAGCGTCCGTACGAGCGGGCCGGTCTTGCCCTCGGGGCGGAGGTCCGCGTCGATGAGGAGGGGCGGGTCGGCGCTCGGGATCTGGAGCAGGCGGCGCATCTCGGAGACGACCGCGTTCGCGGCCCGGGCCGCCTCCTGGTCGTCGGCGCCCTCCCGTGGCTCGTGGACGAACAGGACGTCGGCGTCGGAGCCGTACCCCAGTTCGTGACCGCCGAAGCGGCCCATGCCGATCACCGCGAAGCGGGTGGGGAGCGTGTCGCCCCAGCCCTCGCGGACCACGGCCCGCAGGGTGCCCGCGAGGGTCGCGGCCGTGAGGTCGGAGACCGCGCCGCCGACGAGGTCCACGAGGGCACCCTGGTCGGCGGTGGCGGGGGACGCCTCGGTGCCGTAGGAGCCGACGATGTCCAGGGCGGCCGTACGGAACAGCTCCCGGCGGCGGACGCCGCGCGCGGCCGTGACTCCCTGCTGGGCGCCGTCGGCCCGGCCCACGGCGGCGTGGATCTCCTGCTCCAGGTGGGCGCGTTCACGGGGTTCGAGACCACCGGCACCACCGGCGACCCCGTCCCCGTCACCGAGCAGGGAGACCGCCTCGGGGGCACGCATGAGGAGGTCGGGGGCCAGGCGCCCCGCGGAGAGCACCCGCGCCAGGTTCTCCGCCGCCGCGCCCTCGTCACGCAACAGCCGGAGGTACCAGGGGGTCCGGCCGAGCGCGTCCGAGACCTTGCGGAAGTTGAGCAGACCCGCGTCCGGGTCGGCGGAGTCGGCGAACCACCCCAACAGCACGGGCAGAAGCGTGCGTTGGATGGCCGCCTTGCGGGAGACGCCCGAGGCCAGGGCCTCCAGGTGGCGCAAGGCCGAGGCCGGGTCGGCGTAGCCGAGGGCGACGAGGCGTTCACGGGCCGCGTCGGCGCGCAACCTCGTCTCACCGGGGGCGAGTTGGGCGACGGCGTCGAGGAGTGGGCGGTAGAAGAGCTTCTCGTGCAGCCGTCGTACGACGGCCGCGTGGCGTCGCCACGCGCGGTTCAACTCGGCGATCGGGTCGGTGCGCAGGCCGAGCGAACGGCCGATGCGCCGCAGGTCGTCGTCGCCCTCGGGGACGAGATGGGTGCGGCGCAGCCGGTAGAGCTGGATGCGGTGCTCCATGGAGCGCAGGAAGCGGTAGGCGTCGTCGAGTTGTGCGGCGTCCGTCCGCCCCACGTATCCGCCGGCGGCCAGCGCGCCCAGCGCGTCGAGGGTGGTCCCGCTGCGCAGGGACGTGTCCCCGCGTCCGTGCACGAGCTGGAGCATCTGGACGGCGAACTCGACGTCCCGCAACCCGCCCGGCCCGAGCTTGAGTTGACGGTCCACCTCGGCGGCCGGGATGTTCTCGACCACCCTGCGCCGCATGCGCTGCACGTCGGTGACGAAGTTCTCCCGCTCGGCCGCCTTCCAGACGAGCGGTTCGAGCGCGGCGACGTACGCCTCGCCCAGGTCGAGGTCCCCCGCGACCGGCCGGGCCTTGAGCAGCGCCTGGAACTCCCAGGTCTTCGCCCACCGTTGGTAGTACGCCAGGTGGCTGCTGAGCGTCCTGACGAGCGGGCCGTTGCGTCCCTCCGGCCGCAGGTTGGCGTCGACCGGCCAGATGCTGCCCTCGACGGTCGTCTCGGAGCAGACCCGCATCATGTGCGAGGCGAGCCGGGTGGCGGCCCGGATCGCCTTCTGCTCGTCGGCCCCGTCCGCCGTCTCGCCGACGAAGATGACATCGACGTCGGAGACGTAGTTGAGTTCGTGGCCGCCGCACTTGCCCATCGCGATCACCGCGAGCCGGCACAGCGCCGCGTCCTCCGGCGCGGCGGCGCGGGCGATCGCGAGGGCGGCGCGCAGCGTGGCGGTGGCGAGGTCGGCGAGCTCGGCGGCGGTCTGGGCGACGTCCGTCGTGCCGCAGACGTCCCGGGCGGCGATGGAGAGCAGACAGCGGCGGTAGGCGACCCGCAGGGAGACGGGGTCGGTCGCCTCCGCGAGGCCCCGTTCGAACTCCTCGACGCCCGGGTGCAGATCCCGCGGCTCGTACGTCACGAGCGCCTGCCAGTCCTGTGCGTGCCGGGCCAGATGGTCACCGAGCGCGGCCGACGCGCCGAGCACCCCCAGCAGCCGGTCCCGCAGCGGCTTGGCCGCTATCAACGTGTCCAGCACCGCCCGCCGGGCCGTACGGTCCGGCTGCGCCTCCAGCAGCCGTACGAGGCCCAGCAGGGCGAGGTTCGGGTCGGCGGTCGCCCCGAGCGCGTCCAGCAGGACCGGGTCGTCGCGTACGGCCGACAGCTCCTCGCTCTCCAGCAGCCGCTCGGCGGCGCCGGCATCGGTGAAACCGTGCCGTAGCAGTCGCGAGTACGTACTGCTCCTGCGCCCCGGCGCCGTCATCCCAGGCCTCCCGTCGGATCAAGCCCGCTCGTCCACTCGACCGCCCACCCGATCGCCCGACTCCGCCGATCAAGGTCGTACGGGCACGAGCCTAACCGGAGTGCCTGGGAGAAGCGCCGGTCGGACGGGCGAGGGCCCGGGGCGTCGGCGGGCCTGCGGCCCTTTCGGGCCGAAAAAGCAGGGGCGCAGCCCCGGTTTTTCAGGGGCGCGGGGAACTGCGCGACCAGCCCCCACCCACCCGCACCCGAC